>DNBE01000042.1 GCA_003543795.1 Sutterella sp. | reverse complement strand
GACGATTGATGGTGATTTTGGCGATACCTTCAAAACGTTCGAAAAGAATGTCGGAATAGGTCTTAATAGGCGTCCAGTTTCTTTGAGCCATAAGTCAGAAAACCTCTAAAAAACGGGTTCAAAAATAGAAAAAACGGTACTAAAAAATGTGAATCGACATTTTATATGGGTTAAAAGAGAAAACGAAGACCAAAAAACGCGTCAAAAAAGACGTCTGAAGCTATCGAAAAAATCAAATATCCCAAAAAAGGGACTAAAAAAAGAGTTTGATATTTTTTGAAATAAGAAAACGGAAAAATTTCTCGAAAAGCGACCGAAAAAAAGTGAAATTTTTCACTTGGTATTTTTTGAAATAAAAACGAGACTCAATGCAGCCAAAATTTCGACCGGAAAAAACCATTAATTCGAAAGGCAAAAAATAAAGAAAATTTTTATCGTGTGAAGAATTTTATAAATTTCATATTTCCCCGAATCGTTTTAAGGCGGTCATGTTAAAGCAAACTTGCGGCTCAAAATTCAAGCTTTTCAAAATTCCAAACAAAAGCAACAACTAATTAATACGTAACTTAAAGGGTTTTAAACCATCTTTAATCTCATTTTATTGCGTTTTAACAAAACTTTAAGATTAAAAATCAAAAGCGAAAATCCGTTTTGAATTTTTATTTTAAAAACCTTGACTTCTCAAATAATAATAATCATAATATTGCGCATTAAACCAATTTAAATTCCTTTATATTGAGTTTTATATGAGACCTTCCCTTTCTGTCGAAACGGCTCTTAAGGAGCTCGGCGCAAATTTAAAAACGGCGCGACTTCGTCGCAGACTCCCCCAAAATCAGGTTGCAGAACGTGCCGGTGTTTCGCTCAACACCCTATCGAAAGTCGAATCCGGCGACCCCGGCGTCGCGATCGGTAACGTCGCAAGCGTCATCCAGGCCATCGGCCTAGACGTCTCGCTTTTAGGCAAAATTGCCTCTCCAATCAATGACTTAAGCGGGATTAAGATAGAAAACGAGCGCCTTCCGCAACGCGCGAGATCACCGAAACGGTCCTTCTGATATGGCTCGTGAAATTAAATCTATCTACCTGAATTCAAAAGGGAATTTTGTTCCTGTCGGGCGCCTTGCGATCGATCGCGAGGCATCAGACCTCTATTTTTCCTACGATGAAAACTGGATTGAAACGGGGTATCCGTTAAGTTTCGATTTGCCTCTCTCGGACGCAGTCTCGACCACATCTATTGCGCACCCGAGTTTCGGCTTTTTAGTGGATTTGATGCCGGGCGCAGCCGCCCGTAAACTAAAACTTGAAGGCGCTAAAAAAGACTTTAATATCATTGACTTATTACTTCAATCTACAGAAGAACTTCGAGTCGGAGCGTTAACCTTCTCAACTGAAGTCAAACCGCTCATTTCAGCTAAAAAAACGCCCGCGATTTTCTCCGATATGGAGCGTTTGATCGCTTCCGACTTCCATTTTCAGGATATAGATTTACTCTATGAGGCCACAAGTGCCCTGCCTGGCGAGCGTTTCAAGGCCTCTTTTTTAAATAGTAATAATTTAAATGTCATTTCAAAATTTAACCAACCCGATTTGCATCGCAATTTAGTGGTTTTTGAGCATGCCGTTTTGCAAATGGCACGCGCTTTAGGGATTTTCGCGATTGATTCGCGTGTGATTCACTTTAGAGGCGTCTACGCGCTACTTTCCGAGCGTTTTGATCGTGACGCGCACCAAAATCGCATTCCTTTTGCGTCAGCCCAAGCGCTGTTGGGCCCTGAAAACTTATCCGAAGTCTCCTATATTCATATCGCGGATATCATTAATCGCGCGGGTTCTCGGGCCAAAACGGACTTACCCGAACTGTGGTCAAGAATGGTGTTTTCGATGGCGATCGGCAATACGCGAGACGCGCCCGATAACATCGGGTTCTTGCGAGATGCCTACGGCTGGCGCTTGGCGCCCATGTACGGCCTCACCCCCGTTCCGGCTTCTTTTATGAGGCGCCCCCACGCGACGGGCGTTACGCCCGAAAGTAACTTACCTGACGTGGGCGAAGCCATTCGCCAAGCCAAATACTTCAATTTAAAAGAGACGGAAGCTAAGCGCCGCGCGCTAGAAATTTCGCAATTCGTGGCTGCTAACTGGACGCGCTTTGCGTCTGACGCGGGCGCCACAAGCGAAGAAATCCAAAACATGAAAAAAGCCTTCGAGCCGCTTGATTTTTAGGTTTTGGCTTATGCCCTCTCAAAACCTTTAAAACGCGTCCTACGGCTTTAACCCCCTTTTTTAAGGCACGAGCCTTAACTTAACTCTCAAAACACAAAGGCGAGCGTTTAAAACGCTCGCCTTTTTACCTTCCTTTTCCCGAAGACCTTCAACCGACCGAAACTTTTTCGGGCTTTACTTTTTAGGACCCGTTTCCGATTCTAAAATTTCCGCCGCTAACGCGCTCATCGACTCACGGATTTTCGCGTCAAACCCTTTTCTAGTAACCCAGTCGACTAACGCGCGTCTTGCGGTATACGTTTTAACGTTAGCGGCTTTCATATACATAAAGACAAATAGTGAGCAGGTTTCGCGCTCACGCAGACCCATTTCTTTCATAAAAGCGAGAATCTTCTCGCCGTTTGATTCGTCTAGCCCGAGACGAATCAACCCGTCGACGGTCGTCGGGTAATTGGCTTTTTCTAAAAGCGCGATTTTATTTTTGAACTGCTTTTGTCCGCCGTTGATAAAAATCCTGTAATCAAGGACCATTAGAGCTCTCCTCTAAAAATTTCACTTCGCCTTTTTCCCCACTTGCATTATGTCATTTATATGGCTCAAAATGTGAGCCTAAAATACAATTAGCTCATTTTTTGATATGTATCAATAAATGAGCCTTTTCTTTTAATTTTTAGAGAATTTTTCACCTAAAAGCGACACTTTTTGGTAATAAAACGGCGCCTCACCTCGGTTGCCCCGACCTCATCGTTTCGGTGTATCTAGTATTCCTCCCTAATTACTTATGCCGAGAACCCTTTGATTTTGTTTTATCGAGGCATCTCATTTTCTGTATGCTTTCATCAACTTAAGTATCTTTTTGATACGGTTTTTCCCACGGGCCCGGGCGTTGCGGCCTTTATTTAAAAAATCACCGCCTTTTTTGGAGGTTTTTATGCGTAAACGCACATTTCTCGCCGCGGCCCTGACCGCGGCCCTCACAGGCTTTTTAGCCATGCCTGCCGCTCAAGCGGCTTACCCGGACCGTGAAGTCAAATTGGTCATTCCGTTTGCCCCGGGCGGCGCAACCGACGTTGTATTTCGCGTGATCAGCGAACGCGCCGAAAAAGAACTCGGCCAGACGATCGTCCCGATGAATATGGGCGGCGCGGGCGGCTCCAAAGGCTCGACCTTCGTTAAAAACCAAAAAGCCGACGGCTACACCATCTTGGGCGGCCACGAATTCATCTTCACGACGCGCTACACGGGCATGGTTAATTTCGGTCTCGAAGCTTTCGAGCCCGTCTGCACGTTAACGACGACGCCTTTAACCGTGACGGTCAATGCCAAAGCTCCCTATAACACCGCTCGCGAAATGCAGCAGTATGTCAAAACCCATCCGGGCAAAACGGTCGTCACGATGACTCCCGGCTCCATGGGCTACGTTTTCTGGAAAGTGACGGCTAAAGACTGGGGCGTCGACCTTGATAAAGACTTCAAGACCGTCATCATTAACGGTACGGGCGCGCAGATGAAGGCGCTTTTAGGCGGCCATGTCGATACCTTTGCGAGCGACTACCCGACCGATCGCGAATACGTCAAAGACGGTCGCGTTAAAGAACTCGTCGTCGCGCACACGAATCGCCTCGAGCAGATTCCGAACGTACCGACCTTTAAAGAACTCGGCTGGAGCAACATGACGACCGTTACGCGCTTTATTCTCGCGCCTAAAGGGACGCCCAAAGCCGTCGTTCAAAAGATTGCGGCAGCCTATCGTGCGGCTTGCAACGACCCCGAAGTCGTCAAGAAGATTACCGACATGGGTAGCATCATGACTTATCGGGACGTCGCGCAAACGAAGAGCTACTTAGCCGATAGCGACAAGGTCTACAAGAACTACCTCGCTAACGACAAGAAGTAACGCTTCTTCGTTCTTAGAACTCTAGGTAAGCCGCTTGTCTGACGGGTGAACGCCCGGCGACAAACGGCTTTCCCTTTCTTTTGCCTGACAAGAGAGATATCGAGAAAATGGATTTTTGGATTGCCCTAGCCCAACAAAGTTTTACCTGGACTGTTTTGGTTTATTCCTTTTTAGGAACGCTCGCGGGCATTATCGCCGCGGCCATTCCGGGTTTTACCATCTTAATGGCCGTAGTCCTCGTCTTTCCGTTCACGTTTTCGATGTCGCCACTTGAAGGTCTCTCGACCTTAATCGGCGTATATGTCGGCGGTTTTTCGGGGGGCCAGATTTCAGGCATTCTCTTAGGCATTCCGGGGACGCCTTCTTCCATTTGCACGGTTTTTGACGGCTACCCGATGGCAAAAGCCGGTCGCGCGGGCGAAGCCCTCGGAATCGGTATTTTCGCGAGCTTTTTCGGTGGCATTTTGGGCGGCCTCGCGCTCGTCCTTTTCATTAAACCCGTTGCCGAATTCGGTCTTAAGTTCGGGCCTTGGGAAATTTTCGGGCTCGTCTTTTTCTCGCTCACCCTCATTGCGACTTTGGGCGGCAAATCTTTCACCAAAGGGATGGTAAGCGGCTTTTTGGGCCTTATGATGGCCATGGTCGGTACCGACAATACGGGCGGCATCGTTCGCTTTACCTACGGGTTTGAGGAATTGATGTCGGGCTTTAGTCTTCTCCCCGTCTTAGTCGGCCTCTTTGCGATGCCTAGCCTTCTTTCGGGCCTTAAAACCGTGCGCCAAGGCGCTCGTCAGGCAGTCGCAGGCGAAAACGAAAGGCTTTCGATTCCCTACCGCAAGGTTTTTAAAGTTTTGCGCGCCAACTGGGTCAATCTCCTTCGCTCGAGCTTTTTCGGAGCGTTCGTCGGAGCCTTGCCCGGCGAAGGCGGGTCGGTCGCGAACTTCTTAGCTTATGACCAAGCTAAGCGCTACTCCAAAACCCCCGAAAAATTCGGGCACGGGTGCCCCGACGGTGTGGTCGCTAGCGAATCGGGCAATAACGCCTGCGCGGGCGGCTCTTTAATTCCGACGTTAGGCCTCGGCATTCCGGGTAGCGCCGCGGACGCCGTCCTACTCGGCGTCCTTATGGTGCATTCGATTCCGCCCGGACCCGCTTTATTTAAAGAAAGCGCGATGCTCGTTTACGGGCTATTCGTGATGTTTTTCATCGCGCACTTTTATATGCTGGGGCTTCAACTCGGGATCGGCAGCAAAGTCTTTCTTCGCATCACGCAATGCCCGCAATGGGCGATGGTGCCGATTGTCCTTTTGATGTGCGCGATCGGGTGCTTTGCGCTCAACAACATGACCTTTGATATCTGGCTTTTCTTCCTTTTGGGTATCGTGGGTGTTTTGCTCGATAAAGGCGGTTTTCCGCTCGCGCCCGTCGTCATCGGTCTTCTTTTAGGGAGCATGTGCGAAGACAATTTGCGGCAGGCTTTTTCGATTTCGACCGATTGGACGCTCTTTTTCACGCGCCCAATTTCGCTCTTTTTCATGGTCGCGACCATTTTGTCCATCTTGTACTGCGGATGGCAGTACTATCGTGAGAAGAAGTTGGGAGCGGTTGAGCGTGAACCGATCGATCAAATTCGGCTTTCGGTCGTTTTGTCTCTCATTTTCGTACTTCTTTCCGCTCTCTTGTATTTCACGAGCTTGGAGCTCCCGGGCGCGACCCGTTGGGACGCGGTGGG
This sequence comes from Sutterella sp., assembly GCA_003543795.1. Taxonomy (GTDB): domain Bacteria; phylum Pseudomonadota; class Gammaproteobacteria; order Burkholderiales; family Burkholderiaceae_F; genus Aphodousia. The sequence goes on along the minus strand of DNBE01000042.1, from coordinate 599 downwards.
TTCTCGCCTTATTCCGCAGATTTGCATCACGGGCTTAGGCATTTTCAGTTTCTTGTCTCTTATTATCGGGACGATTAAGTGGGCTTCGCACCCCGGGAAATTCGACGCGATTAATTGGGAACGGGTGCCGGGCGTGCCGCCCTTTACGGCGATTTTTGCCGTGATGGCGCTTTGGATTGTCGGGATTATCTATATCGGCTTTTATCCCGCGTCCTTCGTCTTTTTGTACGCTTTGATGTACATGCTCACGAAAAAAGTCTCTTGGGCGCTCGTTATTTTGCCGCCCGCGACGCTTTTTACGATTTGGCTCATCTTCTCGAAGTTCTTACTCTTACAACTGCCGAGAGGACCTTTTTAAAAATTTCGTTTAAGGCGCGTTAAGTAAAAAAACTTCTCGCGCCTTAAACTATCGACATCGACCCCTAGGATGAAAACGGTCAACCACCCTCGCCTGAAGGCGAAGGCTTGTGAAAGCCTTGGGTGACTAGCCTAAGTTTGCCGAAAGGCGAACTACGTTGGTTGAGAATACATAGGCACTGCAGGATGTACATCCTAGTCCTGCACTCTGCGGTCTGTGATTAAAAGCGCTTGAAGGGTAA
>DNBE01000103.1 GCA_003543795.1 Sutterella sp. | reverse complement strand
CGGGCTTTGCCGCGCTCCTTTTTACGGCACTTAAAGCCGCGAATCTCGGAACCTTCTCGATGGGAACGAAAACCTATACGGTATGCGCTCAATTTGAGAATATCGGCGGCCTAAAGCCTCGCGCACCGGTGAAAAGCGCGGGGGTTGTTATCGGACGCGTGACGACGATTAGTTTCGATCAAACGACATTTCAAGCGCGAGTCGATATGGAAATCGAGTCGAAGTATCAATTCCCGGTCGATACCGAAGCGCAGATTCTGACTTCGGGGCTTTTAGGTGAACAGTACGTCGGGTTCGTCGCGGGCGGCGAGGATGATAATTTATCTAACGGCGCCAAAATCGAACGTACACAATCGGCGATGGTTTTAGAAAACCTCGTCAGTAAGCTCATGTACTCCTTTGTCGAGAATAAAAAATAAAGGTCCTTTCGTGATGAAAAAAGCTTTAGCGGTCATTTGCCTTTGTTCGATGTTGGCAGGGTGCGCGCAGATTCCGCCTACAAGCGGTCAAGATCCGAGCGACCCTTGGGAGAGTTTTAACCGTCAGACGTACGCCTTTAATACGACGTTAGATGACTATGTTTTAAAGCCCGTTGCGACCGTTTATAAAAACGTCGTTCCGAATCCCGTAAGAAGTTCGGTCACGAACTTCTTTAATAACTTAACCGAACCGCGTAATTTCGTAAACGGCATCTTGCAGGGTCGTCCCGATAAGGCAGCCCGAAGCTTCTTTAGATTTATCGTCAATACGACAATCGGTATCGCGGGTCTATTTGACGTGGCAACGCACTTAGATTTAGAAGCCGCGCCTGAAGACTTCGGGCAAACGCTTGCCGTTTGGGGTGTGGGTGACGGTCCGTATCTCGTCCTTCCTTTCTTGGGTTCGAGTACCTTACGAGATACGGCGGGAACCGTTGTCGATCTCGGGACCGCGCCTCAGACTTACATCGCGCATGAAGAACCCGCGGCGGGTGCCGGCCTTTACGCGGTTGAAATCGTCAATACACGCGCGTCTTTAATCGGACCGGACGAGATTTTAAATTCTGCCATCGACCCCTATGTCGCGGTTAGAAACGCCTATCAACAATCGAGAAAAGACGCGATTTATGACGGCAATCCGCCGATGGATTTTCCCGAAGACGAGTTTGAGGACGAGGAGTAAAAGATGTTAAGAAGGTCGTTTTGCTTGGCGCTTGCCGCGAGTGCTTTTTTCCCTGGTATTTCTTTGGGCGCCGAATCGCCCGAAGCGTTTGTGTTGCGTGTGTCCGAAGACATTTTGAACGCGATCAAAGGCGACGCGCGTATCAAAAAGGGAGATAAAGCGGCGATTTCGGCGCTCGTCGATAAAAAAATGATGCCTGTCGTTGACTTTTTACGCATGACGCGAATGGCGGTCGGCCCGAAGTGGCGTGAAGCGACGAACGCAGAGCGCGAGGAAATGCAAAAACTCTTTCGCCAGATTTTGATTAATGTTTATTCGGGTGCTTTGACGATGGTAACGGACCATCAGCCGAAGATTCTTCCTCACGGACAAGCAACGGATACAGACGCGGTCGTACGAAGCGTTTTAAGTCCTTCAAACGGCCAAGACGTTCGTGTGGACTATCGCTTAAAACTTGATAAAGAGGGCGCTTGGAAAGTCACCGACGTCAATGTCGAAGGCGTTTGGCTAGTTAGTAACTATCGTAGTCAATTCGGTCCTGTCGCTCAGACTTCGGGTATTAAAGGCTTGATTGCCCAGATGAAGCAGCGCGTTGAAGAAACGAAGAAGGACAAATAAATGAAGTTGACGGCGCGCGAAATCGGAATTGACGCCATCATGGCGCTCAAAGACAAGCTTGACGCGGCGGTGGCGTCAGGAGACGCCACTCTTGAGTTTGCGCCGCAAACGCAAGGAAAAAGCGCGCTTTTGGCTTTGATTTTGCACTGGATTCGAGAAGCTAAAGAACACGGTTTAACCCCTGAGATTTCGAATTTGCCCGAAGATGTGCGCGTTCTCGCGCAGGTCTACGGCATTTATGACGAAATTGCCGGCTATCTAAAAAAGGCACGGTGACGGGTACAATTAGGCCGTTGATATCTTTCGGCCCCTCGCGGCCGCAAAATACGGACGCTTCGGCATGCAAAAACTAAAAATTGTGGGCGGCAAACGCTTAAAAGGCGAAATTGCCGTCTCCGGCGCTAAAAACGCGGCTTTACCCATCCTTGCCGCTTCCATCTTAACGAGCGATACGCTCGAGCTTTGTAACGTTCCCGATTTGACGGATGTCAAGACAATGATGCGCCTACTTGCGGGGTTGGGCCTTCAAGTCGAAGCCGAAGGCGACGGCGTAACGCTTCGCGCGTCATCGGTTTTAACGACGCGCGCGCCCTACGATTTGGTCAAAACGATGCGCGCATCCATCGTGACCTTGGGGCCGCTATTGGCGCGTTTTGGAGAAGCGAGCGTTTCGCTTCCTGGCGGTTGCGCGATCGGCGCAAGACCCGTCGATCAGCACATCAAAGGTTTAGAAGCCATGGGTGCCGAAATCGCTATCGACCATGGTTATATCGTTGCCAAAGCTAAGCGCTTGAAAGGCGCCAATATCGTTTGCGACATGGTGACCGTCACGGGAACGGAAAATTTGATGATGGCGGCGACCTTGGCGCAAGGTACGACCGTGATTGACAATGCCGCGCGAGAACCCGAAGTAGTCGATTTAGCCGCGTGCTTAAACGCTATGGGCGCAAAGATTTCGGGCGCGGGGACTGCAAGGCTCGTGATTGAAGGGGTCGAGGCTTTACACGGAGCCGAGCATCGGATTTTGGCCGATCGCATCGAAGCGGGGAGTTTTTTGGTTGCGGCTGCGGCAACCCAAGGCGATGTTTTCTTAAAAGGCATTCGTCCTGAAATCATGGATGCTGTCATCGTGAAACTCAAAGCCGCGGGCGCGACGGTCGATATCGGAAGGGACGGCATCGGGCTTACGATGCGAGACCGTCCGAAACCTGTCAATCTACGTACGGCACCGCACCCGGGATTCCCGACCGATATGCAAGCGCAATTTATGGTGCTTGACGCGATTGCCGAAGGCACGTCGAGCATTACGGAAACCATTTTCGAAAACCGCTTTATGCATGTGCCGGAACTCCATCGCATGGGAGCTAAAATCGCAATCGACGGGCATACGGCCGTCGTGACCGGCGTTCGGGGGATGTCGGGCGCAAGCGTTATGGCAACGGACCTTCGGGCTTCAGCCTCGCTAGTGATTGCGGGCCTCATTGCCACGGGCGAGACAATTGTCGATAGAATTTATCATCTTGACCGCGGATACGACCACATGGAGCGTAAGCTTCGGGCGCTCGGCGCGGACATCGAAAGAATCAGTTAGGGGAGGATTTTATGGATTGCATCTTTTGCAAAATCGCGAAAGGAGAAATCCCGAGCAAGAAGGTTTACGAGGATGAGGATGTTTTCGCGTTTCACGACATTCATCCCGCGGCACCGATTCATTTTCTGATTATTCCGAAGGCGCATCTCGAAAGTCTGGCCCACACGGGACCCGAACATACGGCGCTTTTAGGCAAAATGTTATCCTTGGTTCCGCGTCTTGCGCTTCAAGAGGGGTGCGAGAACGGTTTTCGCGTGGTGATTAACACCGGGCGCGACGGCGGACAAGAAGTTCCTCACTTACATATTCACGTTTTAGGCGGCCCGCAACCGTGGCCGAAAAGGAGTTAACGATGGGATTCGGATCGATTTGGCACTGGGTCATCGTGCTATTGATTGTCGTCCTGATTTTCGGCACGAAAAAATTGGTCGGCGCGGGTAAAGATTTGGGCGAAGGCATTCACGCCTTCAAAAAGGGTCTGAAAGAAGGCGCCCAGGAAGAAAATTCGACCGCGGCGCTTGAAGCCGATCAATCGAAAGTCGACGACGCTAAAGAAACGAAGTAAGGCGCTTTTAGCGCATTGAATCGGGCGCAAAGAGACGACATAGAAGTCTTGAGCGCCCTTTCGTGACCTATGTTTGATCTCGGTTTTACTGAAATCGTCTTGATTGCCGTTGTGGCGCTCGTCGTCCTCGGACCCGAACGAATGCCTCGGGTCGCGAGAACCGTCGGGCGCTTTATCGCGCGAGGGCAAGGCTATGTCGCGCAGATTAAAGACGAATTCGAGCGTGAAGCCGAGGTTAAAGAAATCAAAGACTTAAGAGACGAGTTCGCGGGAACGGGCGCAGAACTCGAAAACGATATCAGACAGTCGACTCGCGAAATCGAAAACGCCCTTCGAGTCGAAGACAAAGATCCTTATACGACATTTAATCGTAGTGAAGCGTTTATTTCCGAGCCTGTTCGTGAAGACGTATCTTCCCCCGAAGTCGCGAGGGTTCGAGCGGCTCGATTGACGTCAGAAACGAACACTTTTAAACACGCAAAAACACCTCAAGCGAAGCGCTTTTCTAAAAAGACGAAATCCGCTTATCGCGCGAGCGCTGTGAAAGGTTACCGATGGCTGACGAGAACGTAACAAAAGACGCGGAGACCGTCGATATCGAGCAGCCTTTTATGGCGCATCTCATCGAACTTCGAAATCGGGTTTTAAAAGCCGTCGTTTCGATTGTGGTCGCTTTCATCCCGCTATCCTTTTTTATGAAAGAGATCTTCGACTACTTGTCGTATCCCCTGATGCAAGCGCTGCCCGAAGGCGTGAAGCTTCTTTCGACGGGAGTGGTCGCCCCCTTTTTTGTGCCCCTTAAAGTCACGTTTTTCGTCGCGTTTTTAGTGGCGTTGCCCTATGTTTTATATCAACTGTGGGCTTTTATCGCGCCGGGGCTTTATAAGCGTGAGAAAAAGATTGCCTTCCCGGTCCTTTTTTCAAGCATCGTGATGTTCGCGCTAGGCATGCTTTACTGCTACTTCATCGTCTTTCGGATGGTGTTTGTGTTTATCTCGGGATTTGCGCCAGATAGCGTGAATTTCGCACCCGATATCGACGCTTATTTCGGGTTTGTAATGACGATGTTTTTAGCGTTCGGCGTCGCTTTTGAAGTGCCGATTGTCGTTATGGTGCTCAATCGCTTCGGCGCTTGTTCCTACGCTAAATTGGTTCACATTCGCCCCTATGTGATTGTGGGTGCTTTCGTCATCGCGGCAATCGTGACGCCCCCCGACGTTTTAAGCCAATGCCTATTGGCTTTACCCTTAGTGATTTTGTATCAAGTGGGGATTTGGCTAGTGAAAGCGTTCGGCAACACCGAAGCGGAGGTTTCATGACTAGAGAAGAACTCGCGCGCTATCTTGATACGCTTCTTGAACCTGCGAAGTTTGACGATTATTTACCAAACGGTCTTCAAGTCGAAGGCGCTTCAGAGGTTCATAAAATTGCTTTTGCCGTTTCGGCAAGCTTACGCGCGGTCCAAGAGGCGGTTGCGGCAGGAGCCGATACCTTAATTGTTCACCACGGCTGGTTTTGGAAAAACGAGGAAAGAACGATTTTAGGCATCCGCAAAGCGAGAATCGAAGCCGCGATTAAAGCGAATTTAAATCTCTTTGCGTTTCACTTGCCCTTAGATGCTCACCTTGAAATCGGCAATAACGCGATTTTCGGGCATGCTTTAGGCTTTGAGAACGCGAAACCTTCTCCCGATAATCCCTTCCTTTGGTTAGCGGATGTGCCCGCCATCGAAGTCAAAGACTTAAAAGCGCGCTTAACTAACGTGCTCAAGCGCGAGCCCGTTGTTCTCGGTCATGGTGAGCAAACCATTACCCGCGTTGCCTGGTGCACGGGCGCGGCGCAAGGGGAACTTGAAGAAGCTTCTCGCGCGGGCGCGCAAGCCTATATGACTGGAGAGGTGAGCGAGCGTACAACCTACGAAGCTCGTGAACTCGGCATGACCTTTTTATCCTGTGGTCATTACGCGACGGAAACGTTCGGCATTCGTGCGCTTGAAGATAAAATCCGCCGTGAGTTTCAAGTTGAGACGGTTTTTCTCGAAGAAGAAAATCCTATCTAACTCATTGAAATTATTTGATATTTTTAATATAAACTGGAAAATTTATATCCCTTTAGGCTACAATGCCTGAGGTTAATTTTGCTTTACTTTTCGTGAGAGGTTCGACCTATGCTTTTGTATTCCGGAACGACTTGTCCTTTTTCTCATCGTTGTCGTTTTCTTTTGTATGAAAAAGCGATGGATTTCGATATCCGGGATGTCGACTCGAACAATATTCCCGAAGAAATTCTCGCAATCAGTCCTTACGGCGAAGTCCCGATTTTGGCCGAGCGCGAGCTTTATCTTTATGACG
>DNBE01000060.1 GCA_003543795.1 Sutterella sp. | reverse complement strand
GAAATGTCGCGCCTCAGGTTGTCGCGAACCACTTAGGCCGCGTCATGCAAAACGAAGGTCTTCAAGCAGAGCCCCAAGCCTTACGCTTAATCGGTGAAGCGGCCCGAGGATCTTTGCGTGACGGACTAAGCCTTTTAGATCAAGCCGTCGCTTATGTGGGTAGCGACCCCGTCACTCTCAAGTCCGTGCGCGAAATGCTCGGCATCATGGACGGAGACGTTTTAACCGAGTTACTTAAAAAGATTGCCGCCGAAGACGCCGCGGGCGTCATGCGGACCGCGGACGATATGGCCGCTTCGGGGGTTTCGTTCGGAGAAGCGCTCAAAGACTTAGCAAGCCTTTTACATCGCATCGCGATTGCGCAAAAAGTGCCCGAAGCGCTTTCTCGTGAAGATCTTGATTACGCGGATATCCGAACCCTCGCTTCGGCTTTTACGCCCGAAGAAATTCAACTTTTTTATCAAATCGCTTTGCACGGCAAAGCCGATTTGCATTTAGCACCCGACGAATACGCGGGCTTTACGATGACGCTTTTGCGGATGCTTGCCTTTAAGCCGCAAGGGAGCGCTTTAAGCGCGAAAGCGCGCGTCGCTACTAGCGAGAAACAACCCCCTTTTGAGGATGCCGCTCAAGGGCAAAAGCCCTCGGGCGGCGATATCCAACCCGCACCGAAGGCCCCTGCTGAACCGCGTCCCGTTAAAAAAGTCGAGCCCTCGCCCGAATTGAAAACGCCGCCTCGCGCGCGTGAAGTGAAAAAAGAGGTGCCGCCCAAAGCGGCCGAAGTCGAAGCGCCCGAAGTCGAAGCGCCCGAAGTCGATATTCCCGAAGACGAGTTTTTGCAAGACACCGTCCCTGAAGACTTTGAGTACGGGTTTTCCGATATGGCGCCCGCGCAATCCGATTTTGAGCCTGCGGTGAGCGCTCCTGTCGAGACGGTCGAGGAAAAATTACCCGACGCTTTCGATGATGAAAATCGGGTCTTTTCCGAGCTCGGGAAAATCTGGTTTGAGAAAATGGGTCGAACGTTTCCGGCGAGCTTTACAAGAGACATCATCGAAAACGCCGAATTATTGCAGTTGGATGCCTCGACCCTGACGCTTCGGCTCGAGCCTTTTTACGAAAGCCGAACGAAAAATCCCGCTACGATGCGACTGTTGCACAAAATCGTCGATTCCGCTTTCGGGCAACAAATGACGATTCGATTCGAATGGTCCGCGCCGATGAGTCGCACCATCGCGCAAGAAAAACGCGCCGCGAGAAAAGCCGCCACGAAAGAGGTTGAACTCTCGAACGAAGAGAGAACGCGCGCGCAAGCGATTTTGAAAGGGAGCGCGCAAGCCAAAATTCTAGCCAGGCGCTTTAACGCTAAAATCGCGCCCGAAACCATTCGCAAACAATGAAAACCCTAACATTTATGCTGAGGTAATTTATGATGAGAGGAAACATGGGCGCGCTTTTAAAGCAAGCGCAACGTGTTCAGGCCAATATCAAGAAAATGGAAGCCGATTTGGCCGCTATGGAAATTACGGGAGCCGCCGCAAACGACTTAGTCACCGTCACGATGACGGGTAAGCACGTCGTTAAAAGCGTCAAAATCAAACCCGAAGCCGTTTCCGAAGACGATATCGATATGCTCGAAGATCTTGTCCTTGCCGCCGTCAAAGACGCTTGCGAGAAAGTCGAAGCGACAACCAAAGCCATGACCGCGAAAGCGACGGCCGGGATGCCGATTCCGCCGGGATTCATGTAAAGGAATCTCGCGGTGAAAGACGATGCTCTCGAACGCTTGAAAGCGGCTTTTCGGTCGTTACCCGGAATCGGGCCGCGCTCCGCGCAACGGATCGTGAGCCGCATTCTCGCGCGCGATCGCGATAGCGCGAAGGCCCTATGTCAAGCGCTTGACGACGCGCTTAAATCCGTTAAAAGGTGCGAAATCTGCGGCAGACTCTGCGAAGGGGATATCTGTTCGATTTGTCAGGACGAAAAACGTGACGTGACGCAAATTTGCGTCGTCGAGTCTGACGAAGACCTCGAAGCAATCGAAGCGACGCGCAATTTTAACGGTCGCTATTTCGTACTCGCGGGGCTAATCGACCCCGCTTTCGGGACGGGCGCCGAGGAGCTTGATTTCGAGCGCCTTTTTGAAATCGTTTCTCAGGGAATTGTCAAAGAAGTTATTCTTGCCACACCTTTTACCCCGCAAGGCGACGCGACGGCGCACTATCTCGCGCGATTTTTAAAAGCGAGAAACGCGACGATTCACGTTACGCGCTTATCACGCGGGATTCCTGCCGGTATCGAACTCGAATACACGGACGCTAATACCATTGCAAACGCTATTTACGCTCGAAAGGAGGAACTATGAGCGTTGAACATGTGAAATACGCGCTAAACGAAGCGCAAGAAGGGCTGACTCGATTACTCGCAAACGAAGCGATGCTCGAAAAAATTAGTGAAGCCGGGCACCTTTTGGCCACTTCTCTAGCTTCGGGAGGCCACGTCTATTCGTGCGGAAACGGCGGCAGTCTTTGTGACGCGATGCATTTTGCCGAAGAACTTACCGGACGCTTTAGAAAAAATCGTCAGCCTTTAGCCGCGCAGGCGATATCGGACGCCTCACACATGAGTTGCGTCTCTAACGACTTCGGCTACGAGTCGGTATTTTCTCGCTACGTCGAAGCGTTCGGTCGCAAAGGCGACGTTCTCGTCGCGATTTCGACTTCGGGTAAAAGCCATAACGTGCTTCTTGCCGCGCAAGCCGCAAAGCGCCTCGGGATGTCGGTGATCGTTTTAACGGGTCGCGACGGAACCGAGTTAACGGAAACCGCCGATATCGCGATTGTGACGCCCGCGGGTCGCTTTGCCGATCGTGTGCAGGAACTTCACATCAAGTGCGTTCACATCATGATCGAACTTGTCGAGCGGGAACTCGCCCCTGAAAATTACGCGGACTAAAAAATGCGCTAAAATGCGCTCGCTTTAAAAGTTGCCTGAAACCGATTGCATCGGTTTCGGGCTTTCCTTTACCCTGAGAATAAGAAAATGACGACTCCCATTACCGTGCGCGGCTTCGAGCAGCTTCGCGCCGAACTCAAAGAACTCAAAAGCGTCAAGCGCCCCGAAATCGTTCAGGCGATTAAAGAAGCGCGTGAAAAAGGAGATTTGAGTGAGAATGCCGAATACGATGCCGCGAAAGAACTCCAAGGCATCGTCGAAGCGCGTATCGCGGAATTGGAAAGTAAACTCGTGAGTTTCACAATCATTAATCCGGCTGAAATCCAAGCCGGGGATAAGGTCGTGTTCGGCGCGACCGTGACGCTCGAAGACGACGATTCGGGAGACGTTCTCACCTACCAAGTCGTGGGAGACGATGAAAGCGATATCGCGCAAAATCGCGTCTCGGTCAGTTCCCCGATCGCGCGCGCGATGATCGGCCGCAGCATCGGCGACGAAGTCACGGTTCATGCCCCGAGCGGGGACAAAACCTATTGGATCGATTCGGTCGAATATATCTAAAGACGCTTAACGCGAAAAATTCGCTTTTTTAGTCACGCGATCTTTCGCGCCCGCGCGGATTTTGCGTCTCGCGGTGGGCTTTTTCTCGCCGGGTGCCTTTTTGCGACGCGCGGGCTTTTTCTCCGAGACAACTTCTTCAACCTCGTCCTTATCGGGATTATGGCGCCAGAAAATAAGCGTCTTACCGATTTTTTGCACACGCGCGCAATTGAGTCGATCGGCAATTTCCACAAAGAAAGCCTGACGTTCCTCGGGGTCGTCGCCCGGGACTTTGACTTTGATGAGTTCGTGGTCGTTGAGCGCCCGGTCGATTTCTTTTAAAAGAGCGGGCGTTAGGCCCGAAGCGCCCGCGAGTACCACGGGTTCGAGCGCGTGCGCGGCGGCGCGTAAAGCTAAGCGTTCGTTACGATTTAAGACGATTTCGGGCATGATAGGTCAACCTTTAACAATTCATTGAAAACGCATCAATATACTATAATCTCGCCACCTTTAAAAAGTCCTTCTTTTTTAGCTTTCGATTTTTCTTTATGCCCGTTGCGACCAAAAAGCACCGCTCCAATCCCGAATGGATTCATCGGCATCTGACCGACCCGTATGTCAAACTCTCAAGACAAAAAGGGTATCGTGCGCGCTCGGCTTTTAAATTAATCGAAATTAACGATATCGAAAAGTTTTTAAAACCAGGCGTTAGCGTCGTCGACCTCGGTGCCGCGCCAGGCAGTTGGTCTCAAGTCGTTCGTGAGAAACTTGCGGGCAAAGACGGCAAAATCCAAGGAAAAATCGTCGCGATCGACATCCTCCCCATGGAACCCATCGACTCGGTGACGTTCGTCCAAGGCGACTTTCGGGAAGAGTCGGTTTTAGAAGCGCTCGAAGCGGCGCTTGAAACCGATAAGGTTGACGTCGTTTTGTCTGACATGGCACCCAATTTGTCGGGGATTGCCGCATCGGACGCCGCCCGAAGCGCGCTTTTGAACGAACTCGCGCTCGAATTTTGCGAAAAGCATTTAGCCAAAAACGGCATTTTCGTGATCAAGGTCTTTCAGGGAAGCGGTTTTTCGCAGTACGTGCGCGCGCTCAAGGACCGCTTTACCAAAGTGACGGTCAGAAAACCTGCCGCGAGTCGCGATACATCAGCCGAAGTCTATCTCGTCGCGAGAGGCTTAAAACAGGCATCTTGAAATCGGGGACTTTCGTCCCCATTTAAAGAATTAGTCCTCAACCATGTTGTAAAAATTCCTTACCGCGCGGGTTAAAATCGATGACTCGCGGGTATGCTCTATATTTTGTGAAAACCAAGAAAGCCCCGGGAGCTTTAAATTGAATAAGATATTGCTTCAAAAAATCGGTGTTTGGGTCGTTATCGCCGTCGTGTGCTTTACGATGCTGCACGGCTTTGAAAGTCAGGAAGCGGCTACGAGCTCGGTGACGAGTTACACCCAATTTATGGAAGATGCGAAGACGGGTAAGATTGCGCGCGTTGATGTCAAAGGTCGCGAAATTACCGTCACGCCAAGAGCGGGCGAGAAG
>DNBE01000080.1 GCA_003543795.1 Sutterella sp. | reverse complement strand
CGCTCCGATGGCGCTTTCCATGTTATAGCGTCGCGCGATAAAACCGTCGAAAGCGTCGGTGACCGCGGCCGCTATAAAAAACAAACTCGCCAGCAAATTCTTGGCAAAAGGCGCCAAAAGCTGATCGGGGACATAGAAAATGCCCACAATCAGCGGAATCATGACAATGCGCGACCATGTCAAAATCATGGGCACATTGACAGGAAGCGGCTTTCTGCCAGGAGTCAACATACAGCGTTAAAGTTAAAAATTAAAAACTAAATCTCTTCATGTAAAGCAGCGTAAATCTGCTTTGCCAAGTTTTTAGAGATTCCGCTGATTGTAGCAATATCTTCCAGACTTGCATTCTTTAAACCGCGGATACCGCCGAAAAACGACAATAATTTTTGCCGTCTTCTAGGTCCTATACCTGAAATTTCCTCAATTCGGGAACTTCTGCGCGTTTTATCGCGCTTGGCGCGCATCCCGGTAATCGCGAAACGATGCGCTTCATCGCGCACTTCGGCTAAAAGCATTAAAGCGGGCGACGTTCGCCCGAGAACTAACGGTTCCCTGCCGTCCAAAAAGTGAAGCGTCTCTAACCCGACTTTACGATGGTCACCTTTAGAAACCCCGACGATGACCGAAATATCTAAACCCATCTCTTCAAAGGTTTCGCGAACGACATGAATCTGGCCTTTACCGCCGTCGATTAAAACCACGTCGGGAAGCTTTGCCTCGCCTCTTGCGACAGGAGCGTAGCGACGCGCGACCGCTTCTCGCATCGCGGCGTAATCATCTCCTTTGTCGGTCGTCGTGATATTAAAGCGTCGATATAAATGCGATTGCATTTTGCCTTCAAGAAAAACCACGCATGAAGCAACCGTCGATTCGCCCGACATGTGACTGATATCAAAGCACTCGATACGAATGGAATTGAGGTCCCCGTTTTCGCCCGTTAAACCCAATTCGCGCGATAAGTCTTTTAAGCGCGTTTCTTTCGAAAGCGTTTCCTCAAGGTGGCGCTCTAAATGCATCGCCGCGTTCGTCTTTCCCATTTCAAGCCAGGCGCGTCTGACGCCTTGGGGGTGTTTGACGACATTTACCTTTTTCTCAAAAACCGACTCAAAAAGTTCTTTAACGCGCGCGGCATCGACTTCCTCACAAATAAAAACGGAAGGAATCGATTCAGGGTCGTAGTGCTGCGAGATAAAGGCTTCGATTAATTCCTCAATGTCGATAGCCTCGCTCGTTACCGATTTCGGAAAATAGGGACGGTCTCCCAAATGGCGTGATCCTCGAACCATCGCTAGCGTCAGGCAAACGACGCCGTCACGTTGAGCGATGGTCACGATATCGGCGTCGGTATCGGCGCCCGTCGTCTCCACGCTTTGCTGATGAAGGACGTTCGATAGGCTAGCCATTTGATCTCGCAACACGGCCGCTTTCTCGAATTCGAGCGCCTCACTTGCCTCAAACATTCGCTTTTGAATGTCGGCAATCACAAAATCGGTTTCGCCCAGCAAAAACCTTTCGGTATCTTCGAGCGTTTTAGCGTAGTTTTCTTGCGAGATTTTGCCCACACAAGGCGCGCTACAACGCCCGATTTGACCCAAAAGGCATTCGCGCGTGCGATTTTTAAAAACGGAATCTTCGCAACTGCGGATCCGGAAAATTTTTTGAATGAGGCCGATTGATTCTTTTACGCTTTGAGCGCTCGGATAGGGCCCGAAATAATGATTGACTTTATCGACCGAACCCCGATAGTAAGAAATCCGAGGGAAAGGCCCCGAGCCGATTTTTAAATACGGGTAAGACTTATCGTCTCGGAAAAGGATGTTGTATTTGGGCGAAAGGGTCTTAATAAGATTATTTTCTAAAAGGAGCGCTTCGGCTTCGTTAGCCGTCACCGTAATCTCAAGGCGCGCGATTTGGCTCACCATAATCGCGATTCGGGGCGAGAGGTCATTTTTATGAAAATAGCTTGAAACGCGCTTTTTTAAGTCTCTGGCTTTACCCACATATAAACACGTCCCCGCCGCGTCGAAATACCGATAGACGCCCGGCATCGAGGGTAATGTTTTTAAGACTTTCGCGGGTTCGAAACCGTTGGCGTTTGTTTCTGACATCATTTAAGATTTTTTAAACCAAGAGACAATCTTCGATTTTATCTTAACATGCCGGGCACTTCCCCTAAACCCATCACGTGCGACGTATTCGTTAACATCATCGATAATTTCGGTGACGCTGGGGTTGCTTGGCGGCTCGCTAGCGAACTTGCCGCGCACGGGCTTCGTTTAAGACTTATTACCGATGACGTGAAGCCTTTTATATTTATAGCGGGCGCAAGCGGCAAAACGCCCCAAACAATTGAAAGCGTCACTTTAATAACTAAAAAAGAGATTGAAACTGCCCCCAATGTGATACCGGCGGAAGTCGTCATCGAAACCTTCGCTTGTCGGTTACCCGAAACCTATGAAGCCGCGATTCGGAAGTTAGGCCTTTCTTGTTACCGAATCAATTTAGACTACTTTTCTTGCGAAACCTGGGCCCAAGACTGTAACGGCTTACCGAGTATCGATCCCGAAACGGGACATAAAAAAATCAATTATTTTCCGGGGCTCGGCATCAAAAACGCGCCTGTCATTATCGAAAGCGACTATTTAAATCGAAAAAGGGCATTCGAGCTGTCGGATTTTGAGGCGCGCTTTAAGTGCCGCGCGCCTTTCGTATCTTTTTTCGGGTACGAAACGGCCAATCTCGATAGTGTTGCTAAGGCATTAAATGCCCTTTCGTCATTGACAATCCTTTTGGCTCCCGGCCGTGCTTCGGAAGGCCTTTGCCGAAAACTTCATGCGAGAACGGTCACACTCCCCTATTGCGCTCAAAAAGCGTTTGACGAGCGGTTGTGGGCTAGCGACGTGAATTTCGTTCGAGGGGAGGATTCTTGCGTAAGAGCCGTCTTAGCCGGCCGCCCCTTTTTATGGAATATTTATCCAACCGAAGACTTCGCGCATAAAAGAAAGCTTGACGCGTTTTTAGAAGCCGCGCGAAGCGCTTTTGATTCCGATGCCGATTTTCTTCTTTGGAAAGAAGCTTCTTATTTACTCAACGGCTTTGAAGCGACCGAGAACGCCCTTTGTGATTTTTTACAAAGAGCCCCTTTACAGCGCGCGCACTTTGAGCGTTTAGCCTCTCAAATCATGGCCAAAGGCTCTTTTGTCGAAAAACTCGCTCAAGACGTGAAAAATCGTTAAAATATTGCGTTTTCGAAAGAAATTGACCTGACCCTTCAGAGGGTCAAAACCACGAACAAAACCCTAAAAAAGCTAAAAAGGATTCCTTTATGAAAATCGCCCAAGACCTTCGTGCCGGTAACGTCATCATGATCGGCAAAGATCCTATGGTCATCTTAAAAGCCGAGTACTCCAAGTCCGGTCGTAACGCTTCGGTGATGAAGCTTAAGATGAAGAACCTTCTCACGGGTGCCGGTACCGAAACGGTTTACCGCGCCGACGACAAGTTCGAAGATTTAATCCTCGATCGCAAGGAAGTGACCTACAGTTACTTCGGTGATCCGTACTACGTCTGGATGGACGCCGACTACAACCAATACGAAGTCGAAGCCGACGTGATGGAAGAAGCTTTGAAGTACCTCGAAGACGGGATGCCCGCCGAAGTCGTCTTTTATAACAATCGCGCAATCAGCGTCGAATTGCCGACAATCCTCGTTCGCGAAGTTCAATACACCGAACCCGCCGTCAAGGGCGACACATCGGGTAAGGTCATGAAGAACGCGCGTCTGACGACCGGCTACGAACTTCAAGTCCCCGCTTTCGTTGAAACGGGCGACAAAATCGAGGTCGATACCCGCACGGGCGAATATCGTTCTCGCGTGAAGTAAGACTTTTCTGACCGTTTGATAAAAAACGAAGGCTTTTTAAAAAATGCCTTCGTTTTTTTTATTTGAAAATACTCAAAAAAATCTCTACAGAAAGAAAAGAACGATTACAATGTGGGGGCGAGATTTCCGAATTCGGAAATTTTGTTTTTCCCACTCTTGTCTTTACCGGACAAAATCTATGACTTGCGATTTCAAATCCTCTATCGATTGGCATGACGATTTCCCGAGCCCGGGCGTGCGGTTTTGCGACCTCAACCCGCTACTTTTCGACATCCAAAAGCGTGAACGGATTCTTGCCGAGCTCGTCTTGGCAGCAGGCTCTCACAACCCTGAAATCATCGTAGGCGTTGACGCTCGCGGATTCATCTGGGCTTCCTTACTTGCCGATAAAATGGGTCTACCCTTGGTACTCGCCCGTAAAAAAGGCAAACTCGGCGGTCCGATCGACGTTTTCAGAACCGTCAACGAATACGCGACCGAACTTTTTGCGATTCAAAAGAAATATAACTTCGAAGGCAAAAACGTTTTAATCGTCGACGATATTTACGCGACCGGCGGAACGATGCGCGGCATTCACGACCATATTTTGAGTAAGGGCGCGAACTCTTGCTACGGTTTGGTCGTTTTCGACGTGGCTATCTCCGAGCGCGAACCCTACGTCACGACGGTCATGTCAAACCCTTAACCCTCTAACCCTTAGAGAGACCTATGCAGTACCTCGATATGTTTTTCCATTTAAAGGAAAATAAGACCGATTTTCGGACAGAGTTCTATGCTGCGTTGACGACCTTTATGGCCATGGCCTATATCATCGTCGTCAACCCGGGCATTTTGTCCGAAACCGGTATGCCCTTCGGTTCCGTTCTCGTCGCGACCTGCCTCGGCGCGGCGATTGGTTGCTTCTTAATGGCGTTTTTAGCGAACTACCCGTTCGCGCTCGCGCCGGGTATGGGCTTAAACGCCTTCTTTACCTACACGGTATGTCTGACGATGGGCATTTCGTGGAAAGTCGCGTTAACAGCCGTATTCGTCGAAGGCGTCATCTTTATCTTGTTGACGTTAACGAATGTTCGCCAAAAGATTGTCAACACGATTCCGAACGCGCTCAAAATCGGTATCGCCGCTGGTATCGGTTTATTTATCGCCTTTATCGGCTTAAAGAGCGCCAATGTCGTCGTCTCGAACCCCGCGACTTTCGTTTCGCTCGGCGCGATGAACACGGCTCCGACGCTTTTAGCCGTCGCGGGATTTTTATTGATGGTGGTCTTAACGATCTATAAAGTTCGCGGCGCCATCTTAATCGGTATTATCGCGACGACGATCGTCGGTATTCCGTTAGGCGTTACGAAGACCCCGGACGCGCTTCTTTCCGCGCCGCCCTCTTTAGGTCCCATCTTCTTTCAGATGGATTTCACGATGCTCACTCAGGTCAATTTCTGGGTCATCGTTTTCGCTTTCTTCTTCGTTGACTTCTTCGATACGATCGGCACCCTCGTCGGGTGCGCGTCGCACGCGAATATGCTCGACGAAAAAGGTCAATTACCGAAAGCGGGCGCGGCTCTTATGAGTGACGCCGTC
>DNBE01000112.1 GCA_003543795.1 Sutterella sp. | reverse complement strand
CTTTTTACAAAATTGGCGCGCGACGCTCATCCCGACCATTGCCGTTCCCGTGGTACTTCTCGGTACCTTCGGGATTCTCGCGCTTTTCGGATACTCGATTAACGTCTTAACGATGTTTGCCATGGTGCTCGCAATCGGGTTACTCGTCGACGACGCAATCGTGGTCGTCGAAAACGTCGAACGCGTGATGACGGCGGAAAATTTGTCGCCGAAAGAAGCGACGATTCGAAGCATGAATCAGATTACGGGCGCTTTAATCGGTATCGCGCTTGTGCTTGCCGCGGTTTTCGTGCCGATGGCGTTTTTCGGCGGATCGACGGGCATCATCTATCGCCAATTCTCGGTCACGATTGTTTCCGCGATGACGCTTTCCGTTCTCGTGGCGTTGATTTTGACCCCCGCGCTTTGCGCGACGATGCTCCAACCGGTGTCGCCTGACGCTCATAAACGGCGTTCGGGCTTTTTCGGAAGTTTTAACCGCGGATTCGAACGCTTTTCGTTCTGGCTTAGAGAAAAAGTCGGACAAATGACGACGCGTTTATTAAGAACGGTCGTCTTGTATCTCGTCATCGTCGCGGCTTGCGTTCTCGGTTTCCAAAAATTACCGGCGTCCTTTTTGCCGGGCGAAGATCAAGGCGTGCTTTTGTGCCAAGTGTTGCTTCCCGCAAACGCTTCGCAACAGAGAACGCAAGACGTCTTGGGCAGAATCGAGAAGCACTTCCTTGAGACGGAAAAGGATAACGTCGAGCGCGTTTTTGCGGTTTCGGGCTTTTCTTTCGGCGGTACCGGCCAAAATACCGGTCTCGCGTTCGTTCGCTTGAAAGATTGGAGCGAAAGATCCAAAAAGGGTCAGGACGTGTTTTCGATGGCAGGCCGCGCCATGGCGACATTCTCTCAATGGAAGGACGCCCAGGTTTACGCCTTCCCGCCGCCCGCGATGCCGGATCTCGGCATGGCCGACGGCTTTGACATGTACTTACAAGCCAATAGAGGCCAAAGCCACGAAGAGATTCTCGCGGTCAGAAATCAATTCTTGATGCTCGGAAACCAGCATCCGGATTTAACCGCCGTTCGTCCGAACGGCATGGAAGATACGCCGCAATTAAATCTCGCGATCGATAACGAGAAAGCCCGCGCGTTGGGCGTCTCGTTATCGAGCATCAACGCGACTTTAAACTACGCTTGGGCTTCTTACTACATTAATGACTTCGTCGATCGCGGCCGTATTAAAAAGGTCTACATCCAAGGCGATACGCAGTTTCGTCAAAGTCCCGAAGATTTGCTTAAGTGGTATGTGAAAAACGATTCGGGCGAAATGGTGCCGTTCTCGTCCTTTGCGACCGTTTCCTGGAGTTACGGGTCGCCTCGCCTCGAGCGCTTTAACGGGATTCCTTCCGTGAATATCCAAGGCTCTGCCGCGGCGGGCAGAAGTTCGGGTGACGCGCTTGCCGCCGTCGAGGAAATCGCGGAAAAACTTCCGCAAGGATTCTCTGTTGCCTGGACGGGCGTGAGTTACCAAGAAAAGGAATCCGCGGGTCAGGCGGCGCCTTTGTACGCGCTTTCGATTTTGATTGTGTTCTTGTGCCTTGCGGCGCTCTACGAAAGCTGGTCGTTACCGACGGCCGTGATTCTCGTGATTCCGATGGGCGTACTCGGCGCGCTCGGTCTGACGTGGCTTGTCGGTTTAAGTAACGACATCTACTTCCAGGTCGGGTTGGTGACAACCATCGGCCTTGTGAGTAAGAACGCGATTTTGATTGTGGAATTCGCTAAAAGCTTACACGAAGCCGGCGAAAACATCGTGCGCGCGGCACTTGACGCGTTGCGCTTGAGAATTCGACCGATTTTGATGACGTCGCTTGCCTTCGGGTTCGGTGTTTTACCGTTAGCAATCGCTTCGGGTGCGGGTTCCGGCGCGCAAAACGCGATCGGAACGGGCGTTCTCGGCGGCGTGATTACGGGAACGTTCCTTTGCGTGATTTTCGTTCCGATTTTCTACGTCGTGATTTCGCACGTTTTCTCGAAGAATCGTCACGAAAGTATTCAAGAGATGGCTCGTAAGATTTTGGATGACGAGACCGAAGGAAAGACCATCTTCATCACCGATGAAGATAGAAAGCAGGAGAATAAGAATGCGTAAGGCCAAACTCACCGCGCTTTTTGCGGTCCTCGCTTTGACGGGTTGCGTCTCGATGAGTCCCATTTACGAGCGCCCCGAAGCGCCCGTCGCGCAAGATTGGCCCGCGGGGCCCGCGTATGAGAAGGCCATTTTAAATCAAAACGCCCTTCCCGATTGGCAGACGTACTACACCGACGCGAGATTGCGCGAAGTCATCTCGTTGATGCTTGAAAACAATCGCGATTTGCGTGTCGCGCTTTTAAATGTCGAGAAGGTTCGCCAAGCCTATAACATTCAACGTTCGGCGTATCTGCCTTCGATCGCGGCAACGGGTTCTGGCGCTCACGCCAGGACGCCCGAAACGCTATCTTCGACCGGGACGGCTGTCGTAAGTCACACGTATACGGCTAATCTCGCGATGTCGAGCTACGAAATCGATTTATTCGGCCGAATTAAGAGCTTGAGCGATCAAGCCCTAAACGAATATCTCGCGACCGTTCAGGCGCAGCGCGCTTCCCGAGCGAGCATGATCGCTCAAACCGCAAACGTCTGGTTAACGTTGGGCGCTGACGAATCGCTTTTGGCTTTTGCTAAAGAAACGCTCGATACGCAAGAAAAGACCTTTAACTTGATGAAGGCTAGCTACAAAGCGGGCGGTATCAGTTTACTCAACTTAAATCAGGCGCAAACGATGCTGTCGTCCGCGAAAGCCGCGTACGCGACCGCGCTTCGCGCTGTCGCGCAAGACAAAAACGCTTTAACGCTTTTAGTGGGCGCGCCTGTTGACGAAAAGCTTTTGCCTAAAGAAGTTAGCGTGGTTACGCTTCGCGGTTCTTTACCCAAAGGCGCGCCTTCGGAAGTGCTCTTAAATCGTCCGGATATCGCGCAAGCCGAGTATCAATTGAAAGCGGCTAACGCCAATATCGGCGCCGCCCGCGCGAATTTCTTCCCGAGAATTTCACTTGTGGGTAGCTACGGCACGGGTTCGCGAGAACTTAAAGACCTCTTTGATTCGGGTACCAATGTCTGGAGCTTTACGCCGAGCGTCAGTTTGCCGATTTTCACGGGCGGCGCGAATATCGCGACCTTAAGAGTGTCGGAAGCTAACCGCGACATCGCGCTAGCTAATTACGAAAAAGCGATTCAAAGCGCGTTTCGGGAAGTAGCGGACGCTCTTGCGGCCGAAGGCACCGTTGAAGAAACGCTCAAAGCGTATGAAGAGCTCGCGAAAGCCTCGGGAGAAGCTTATCGACTCGCGAGGATCAGGTATAAGGAAGGCGCGGAAAGTTTACTGGTGCTCCTTGATACGCAAAGAAGTTACGTTTCGGCACGCTCGGGGCTT
>DNBE01000025.1 GCA_003543795.1 Sutterella sp. | reverse complement strand
GTAGCAAGCAAAAGACCTCCGCATGCGAATTTCCCAATGACGTATCTTAGTGATCAACTCGCCTTAGACATCGGCATGAGCCCCGCGCCCACGCTCGATAATTTCGTCGTCGGCGAAAACGAAGAACTCGTCCGTTTTTTAAAGCAAATGCGCTCGAGTGCCGAGCCGCAGTTTTGCTACCTCTGGGGACCCGCTGGCGCGGGTAAAACGCACTTAGCGCAAGCGTTCGCGCCGTTAAGCGAAGCGGTTCCCGAATTCGATACGGGCGTGCGTTTTTATAGTGTGGACGCGGTCGATACGCTTTCGGAAACCTCTCTCGACTCCCTTTTTAAACTCATTAACGACATTCGAGCCCACCCGGGAACCGCGCTTTTGATGACGGGCAGACACTCCCCCGCGCAGCGTTTTGTGCGTGACGACATTTTGAGCCGTTTAACTTGGGGACCGGTCTTTACCGTCAAGCCCCTTCAAGGCGAAGTCTGGGAAGTGGTGCTCGCGCAAGCCAAAGCGCGAGGCATGGAAGTCACGCTCGAAGCGCGCAAATGGATGCAAGCGTATTTACCCTCGGATATCAAGATGCTTTCGGCGGTCATCGAAGCGATGGATCGAGAGCTTCTCGTTCGTAAGCGAGGCGCGGTGACGGTGCCCCTGATTCGAGAGTGGTTAGCAAAGCGCGAAATCGAAGTCGATGAGAACGTTTTTGAGCTTAAGCCATGAAACTCGCGATTTTCGACTTAGACGGCACGCTCCTTCCAATCGATTCGGGAGACAATTGGCCGATTTACCTTGCGGCAGCCGAACCCGAACTTTGCGGTTGGGGTAAAGAGCGGGCCGAAACGTTTGCCCGAAATGAAAGCCTCGGCAATTTCGATCCCTTGGCTTTCGCGCTTTTTAATTTCAAACTATTGAGCCTTTTGCCGATTGAGCGCCTCCTTGAAATCCGTCGCGCTTATGTCGAAGACTTCATCTTGCCGCGCGTTAAAAGCGAAGCTTTCGAACTTGTGAATCGCGCTAAAGCCGAAGGCTTTTACACCCTTCAAATTTCGGGCACGATTGCTTTCGTTTCGGCCGAAATCGGTCGCTATTTCGGCTTTGACCGCGCGATCGCGGTCGATGCCGTCACCGACTCGCGAGGGAACTTTTTACCGCGGTTGGCTAGCGGCCTATCTTTTCAAAGCTACAAAATTCGCAGGCTTGAACTTTTTTTGCACGGCCTAGGGGTTTCTAGCGATTCGCTCGAAGACCTCACCTTTTATACCGATTCCAACTACGATATGCCCTTGATAGAATACGTCCTTCGAAAGGGAGGCCGGGCGTACGCCGTCAATCCCAACGCGAAACTCACTCAATACGCTCAGCGCGCGGGCTTGCCGATTATTCGATTTTATTAAACGCGATGCTAAAAAAGATTTTTTCTTATACCCGACAAATTTTGAAGGGCTCAGGCCCGGCAAGTCCGACTTTTAAAACCATCACCAAAGACGTTCACGGCATCAATAAAAAAGCCGTTTCCGAAGCCGCGCTCGAAACCTGTCGCGTTTTGAAATCCAAGGGGTTTGAAGCGTACATCGTGGGCGGCGCCGTCAGAGACCTGATTACGCACCACCGTCCGAAAGATTTCGATGTCGTCACAAACGCCACTCCCGAACAAATTAAGCGCGCGATGCGTCGCGCGATTATCATCGGTCGTCGCTTTCGTTTGGTTCATGTTTTGTACGGCAAAGAGACGATTGAATGCTCGACATTTCGGGCTTTAAACGGTAAAGGCGTCAGAAAAGACGCCGCCGGGCGCGTGATTAACGACAACGATTTCGGGCAAATGTGGGAAGACGCCGCAAGGCGCGATTTCACCATTAACGCCCTTTTTTATGACCCCAGTTCGGAAACCGTCATCGATTACCACGACGGGATGGCGGACATCAAGCGGGGGCTCGTTCGTATGATTGGCGACCCTACGACACGCTACCGCGAAGACCCCGTGAGGATGCTTCGCGCCGTGCGTATCGCGTCTAAACTCGGCTACGAAATCGAAAAAGAGACGCTCGCGCCGATTGCGAACCTCTCGCCCTTGATTCGTAACGTTCCGCAAGCAAGACTTTTTGACGAGGCGCTTAAGCTTTTAACCTGCGGGCATTCTATGGCTTGTATGGAAGCTTTGCGCGAAGCCAAACTCGATACCTATATTTTGCCCGCCCTTTCGGTCGCGCTTCAATACGACTTCGGGAAAGCCTTTCTCGATTTCGCGATGCGACGCACCGACGAGCGCATCCAAGCCGGGAAAAAAGTCTCTCCTTCCTTTTTATTCGCGACGCTACTTTGGCCAAGCGTTTGCCGGCGCTATCGGGATACGATTGACGATTCTTCGCCTATGAAGGCGATGACCGAAGCCGGCCGTTGGGTTTTGGATAAGCACGCCGAACAAATGGAAATTCAAAGTCGGATTACAAGCGACATTCTCTTTATCTGGCAAATGCAAGTCAGACTTTGCTATCGGGGTCGGAAAACGACGATTGATCTGCCTCACGCGCCGAAGTTTCGCGCTAGTTACGACTTTATGCTTTTGAGAAGCTTGTTAGGCTTTGTGCCCGAAGACTTGGTCGACTGGTGGAAGCGTTTCCAAGAAAGTAGTGATGAGGCGCGTTGCGCGATGATCGAGGAAGCGATTTATGACAAAACCGTTTTCGAGCCGATTTCGCTAAAAGAAGCGCCCGTTATCGAAAAACCCAAACGTCAGACTGCGACCAAAGTCACCAAATCGGCCAAGCCGACGACTTCGAAACCGAAACCGAGACGGCGCCCGAGGACGTCTCCCGCCTCCCGCTCGAAATCCGCGTCCGCCCAAAAGGCCCGCCCATGAAAGCTTATATCGCTTTGGGCGCCAATCTCGGAGAACCCGTTCAAACGTTAAGACAAGCCCTTGACGCCATTTCGCACATGTCGGGCGTGATCGTCACGGGGAAGTCTTCGCTTTATCGAACGGCGCCCGTCGACTCGTCGGGCCCCGATTATGTGAACGCCGTTATTCGCGTCGAAACGACTTTAAAGTCCGAAGAACTTTTAAAGCATTTATTGCGCCTTGAGAAATTTTTCGGGCGCGTGAGGCCAGCCGGCGTCATCAACGCCCCGAGAACGCTCGACTTGGATCTACTTTTATGCGGGCGCTTGGTTCGTCAAACCGAAATCTTGACGTTACCGCATCCGAGAATGCACCAAAGAGCGTTCGTCTTGGTGCCGTTAACCGAAATCGATCCCGATATCGAAATTCCCGGTTTAGGTCCCGCCGCCTCCTTTTTAGAGGCGGTCAGGGATCAATCTATCGAGAAAATCCCCGATTCTTTCTGATTTTTGATTCATTTTTAGAGAAATAACTATGTTCGCTTGGTTTAGCGCGTTACCCGTCATCGTCCAAACGGTGACGCTTCTTTGCATTTCCAATTTACTCATGCTTTGCGCCTGGTACGGTCATTTGCGTTTCGGGACATCCTCGAGCCTAATCGTGACGATTTTTTTAAGTTGGGGCATCGCCTTTTTCGAGTACATTTTCATGATTCCCGCCAACCGTATCGGGTATCAGTCGATGAGTGTGGCGCAGCTTAAAATTTTGCAAGAAGTCATCTCGCTTGGCATCTTCGTTCCCTTCGCGACGTTCCTTTTAAAAGAGACCATTAAGCTCAATTACCTCTACGCGGCCGTGTGTATGGTTTTTGCGGTTTACTTTATTTTCAAAGACTAAGCGCCTTTGACACAAGGGGAGGCTTCGGTATAATTTTGCCTTCTCATCCGCGCGGTTAGCTCAGGGGTAGAGCATCGCCTTCACACGGCGGGGGTCACAGGTTCAAACCCTGTACCGCGCACCAGAAGAAATGCCCGGGTGGCGGAATGGTAG
>DNBE01000108.1 GCA_003543795.1 Sutterella sp. | reverse complement strand
AAGATGTTACTGGCGTGCGTTGAAGGTTCGAGGACGTCGAGTCGCCCCGTTTGCGCGAGCATCTCAAAGGCGCGCGTATACATAAAGTCGCCCACGAGAACGGCAAGCGTATTGCCCCAAAGAGCGTTCGCGGTGGGCAGCCCCCGGCGCGTCATGCCGACGTCGATGACGTCGTCATGCATTAAGCTAGCCGTATGAAGCATTTCGAGGGACGCCGCGACGACAATGAGTTCTCGCGCCTCGCACCCCAAAGCTTTCGCGCAAAGAATCGCGAGCGCGGGGCGAATGCGTTTGCCGCCCGCGCTTAAAATATGCGCGCCGATTTCCCGAATGCGGTCAACGGGACAGCTTTCGAACTCGGCTCTTAAAGTCGATTCGACTTCAAAGAGCTCTTTTGCAATCGGTTCGAAAATACGGTTCATAGGTGGATGACGATTTTTGTAGTACGAAGCCATCATTTTAGCGCCCTAATGTCCTTGTTTTCATAACGAAAATATGAAATAATCCGCTTTCCCACGCAGAGGATGCATCGGGCATGGGGTTCGGTGCGTCATAATAAAAAGGTTCCGCCATAACAAAGCGTTGGATGGAGCGGAACGGGCGAGGATGACAAACATGTACGCTATTATCAAAACCGGCGGTAAACAGTATCGTGTTGAACCCGGTCAATCCCTTAAAGTCGAGACCCTGGTTGCCGAAGTCGGCGCCCAAGTGGTCATTTCCGAAGTGCTTGCCGTTTCCGATGACAACGGATTAAAGGTCGGTACGCCCGTCGTCGAAGGCGCGAGCGTGACCTGCACCGTGTTGTCTCACGGTCGTCACGACAAGGTTCGCATCTACAAGATGCGTCGCCGTAAACATTCTTTCAAGAATGCCGGCCATCGTCAGAACTACACGGAGCTCAAGATCGATTCGATCGCGGCCTAAATCATTAACGAGATTACGGAGTACAGAAAATGGCACATAAAAAAGGCGGCGGCTCTACCCGCAACGGTCGCGATTCCAACGCGCAGCGCTTAGGCGTTAAAGTTTTCGGTGACGTGGCGATCAACGCCGGCGGCATCATCGTTCGTCAGCGCGGCACGAAGTTCCATGCCGGAGACAATGTCGGCATGGGCCGTGACCATACTCTTTTTGCCAAGAAAGACGGCATCGTTAAATTCGAAGTCAAAGGCAAGAAGAATAATCAGTACGTCAAGGTCGTCGAAGCCTAAGGCAAGCGACGCGACGCTTCTTTTAGCGAGACGTACTTTTTAAAAAGGGAAAAGCCATGCCCGTTTACTCGGCATGGTTTTTTCTTTTCTTAGGTTTTTTCTTCCGGAGAGTCCCATGAAATTCGTCGATGAAGCCAATATTGAAGTCGCGGGCGGCAAAGGCGGCAACGGCGTGGCCAGTTTTCGTCGCGAGAAATTCATTCCGCGCGGCGGCCCCAACGGCGGCGACGGCGGTAAAGGCGGAGACGTTTGGGCGGTTGCCGACCCTAACGTCAATACGCTTATCGACTTTCGGTACGCTAGAAAGCATTTCGCGCAAAACGGCGAAAACGGGCGCGGCGCCGATTGCTACGGCGCGGGCGGCGACGATACCGTCATTCGGATGCCGATCGGGACTCTGGTGACCGACGCCGATACGGGAGAAGTCATTGCCGACATGACGCGCAAATTCGGGCGTTACCTTTTAGCCAAAGGCGGCAAAGGCGGACTCGGGAATCTCCACTTTAAATCGTCGACCAATCGCGCGCCGAGACAATGTACGCCGGGGGAATCTGGCGAACATCGGTTTTTACATTTAGAACTTAAAGTTTTGGCCGATGTGGGGCTTCTCGGGATGCCGAACGCGGGGAAGTCAACCTTTATTTCGGCGGTTTCAAACGCCCGCCCGAAAGTCGCCGACTACCCTTTTACGACCTTGCACCCGCATTTGGGGGTCGTACGAGCGCACGAAGACTCAAGTTTCGTGATCGCGGACGTGCCGGGCTTGATTAAAGGCGCAAGCGAAGGCGCGGGACTCGGGCACCAATTCTTACGGCATTTATCTCGCACGGCGCTTCTTTTACACTTTATCGATGTTTCGGGCGTTTTATTCGGCAAAGACCCGGTTGCCGAAGCCAAAGACCTTGCCCAAGAATTGCGTCAATACGATGACGAACTTTTTGCGAAACCCCGTTGGATTGTTTTCAATAAGTGCGATTTATTGGACGCGAGTGACCGAGAAGAAACGATTCGAGGCATTCGCGAAGGGCTTGACCTTCCCGAAAACGTCCCCGTTTTCGAGATTTCGGCCGCAACGGGCGAAGGGTGCAAAGCGCTTATCAACGCGCTCGATACTCGCATTGCCGAACTGCGAGAAGAAAACGTGGATACCGATACCGAAGAAGCGCCCATTTGAGGCTTTTTCGCGCTTTCTTTAGACTTTGGCAGTCTCATCTGAAGCAGACTGCCAATTTTTTTTGCGAGAAAACTATGCCTGAAATCAAGTGCCCGAATTGCGGAACCGTCTTTACGGTCGATAAAAGCGATTACGCCGAAATTGTGGATCAAATCCGAAACGCCGAATTTGAAAAAGCGCTCGCCGACCGGCTCGGTAGCGCCCTAGAAACCGAACGCGCTAAAACTCAAGCTCAAGAAGCGCAAATGCGCGCGGCGCACGAAAATGAACTTACCCGCATAAAAGCCGAGCTCGAACAAGTTCGCCAAGAAAAAGAAAGCGAGGTGACGCGAAGTACCGCGTCCCTTCGCGTGGAAATCGAAAGCTTAAAAGGGCAATTGCAACAAGCAAAAAGCGAAAAAGAATTGGCCGTTCAAGACGAACACTCTAAGGCGCTTGTCGCGATTAACGAATTACAAAATAAATTAAATTTGGCGGACACGGAACGCGAAGCGGCGCTAGCCTCCTTAAAACTCGAACAAAACACGGCGCTCGAAGCCAAAAATCAGGAAATCACGGACGCGAAAAATAGCTTGCTCCTTTTAAAAAGCGACCACGAAATTCAATTACGCGCTAAAGACCAAGAAATCGCTTTTTATAAAGACCTCAAAGCGCGCATGTCAACGAAGATGGTAGGCGAAACGCTCGAAGAGCATTGCCGCATCGAGTTTGACCGTATTCGCATGACCGCCTTTCCGCGCGCTTACTTTGAAAAAGATAACGACGCGAAAACAGGCAGCAAAGGCGACTTCATTTTTAAGGACTTTACCGACGACGGGATCCCTTTCATTTCGATTATGTTTGAGATGAAAAACGAGATGGAAACGACCGCAACGAAGCACCGAAACGAAGACTTCTTTAAAGAGCTCGATAAAGACCGTCGGGAAAAGGGCTGTGAGTACGCGGTGCTTGTCAGCATGCTAGAAGCCGATAACGACTTATATAACGCGGGGATTGTCGACGTGTCTTACCGCTATGAAAAGATGTATGTGGTGCGGCCTCAATGCTTTTTAGCGATCATTACGTTACTGAGAAACGCCGCGC
>DNBE01000077.1 GCA_003543795.1 Sutterella sp. | reverse complement strand
ACGCGCGATATATAAGGGGTCGCACCCGCCTTCAAGCATTCGACTCATCCAATAAAGCGCCGCGTCGGGATCCGACCCTCGTACGGATTTATGAAGCGCCGAAATCAAGTCGTAGAAATTTTCTCCGCCTTTATCAAAGCGTCGTAAGGTTTGCGGCAAGCTTTTCCGAACGATATCGGCCGTAATCTTCGTAAAGCCTTTGTCG
The DNA here is from genome assembly GCA_003543795.1 of Sutterella sp. Classification (GTDB taxonomy): domain Bacteria; phylum Pseudomonadota; class Gammaproteobacteria; order Burkholderiales; family Burkholderiaceae_F; genus Aphodousia. The sequence continues at coordinate 6,684 of DNBE01000077.1, read as the reverse complement.
TGGGCCAAGTTCGCGGTGAGTTCCACGAGATTTAAAAAGCGGCGAGCGTCACCGTCGGCCGACGTAAAAAGAATGCTTTTAGCGGCGTCCTCAAATTGAAGTTCCGGATAAAAGCGTTTGACGGCCAGATTGAGTAACTTTTCGAGGTCTTTATCTTCAAGCGTTTTTAAAACGTAGACGTTTGAGCGAGAAAGAAGAGCGCCGTTGACCTCAAAACTCGGGTTTTCAGTAGTCGCGCCTATGAAAACGAAAAGCCCGCTTTCAACGTGCGGCAAAAAAGCGTCTTGTTGGCTTTTGGAAAAGCGGTGCACTTCGTCGACAAAAACAACCGTGGGCTCTCCTGTTGCCGCCAAATGGGCTTTAGCCGCGTCGACCGCATCGCGAATTTCTTTGACGCCGGCTAAAACGGCGCTCACCGCGATAAAGGGAAGCCCGAAGGCTTTGGCCATGAGGCGCGCGAGCGTCGTTTTCCCGACACCCGGCGGCCCCCAAAGAATCATCGAATGGGGGCGCTTTTCCTCAAAGGCGACCGCAAGCGGCTGACCTGCCGCCAATAGATGCTCCTGGCCCACGACGGCTTCAATCGTCTCGGGCCGCATCCTTTCGGCTAGCGGTTCATGCAAAACGCCCTTCACCTTCTCTGTTTCAGGGTGAAGTTCGGGCATTTCTCCCGCGAAAAGGTCGCCTTCTCTACTCACTTAAATAGTCCTTTAAGACTCTTGATACTATCCTTGGCGTTATTAAGAATATTGCCAGGGGTTGCGGCACCCGTTTTAACCGTCAACTTCACGTAAGACGCTAAAAGCGTTGCCATGTCAATCGTCACGCTAGGATCTTCTAGCTTCCCCTTGATTGCCACGGGAACGGAAAGGGACGTCTTCGCTTTAGAGTCGACGATAACCTTGTTATCTAACTTCGCGTCAACCGTCTGCTTATTGATGTCGACCACCGCGCGACCCGTGGTCGCGATGTTGTTGTCGTTCGCGATAATGGGATTGACGTCCAAAACCATGCGCTTTAAGGTGCCCTTCGCTTTAATCTCGTTAAAGGTCGTCTTATCGTTTTTATCAAAAGATAACCCGTCAAAGGACTTCAAAGTTAAAGCTTTGCGGATTCTCGAAACCGAAATACCGCTTAACGTTCCCTTGATAATCTTCGCGTCGAAATTGCCCGTAAGTTTTTGGGCGTCGGAAGCGTCCGCACTCGCGAGATTCACGGTTCCCGTGACCGGCCCGTCAACCAACGTTTGCTTCGTAAATAAGGAACTTACCTCTTGGATCGAAACGGAAGCGAGATTGGCTTTGGCGTTCATCGCGCCCGAAACGTTATAGGTAGCGTTCGCGCTATTTGTCCCTTGCGTAAAGCCGATATTTAAGTTACTGACTTTGACGACCTTGCCGTCAAAGGACGTCCGTAACGAAACCGGAAACACTTTAGAACCCGTCGCGGTATTGCGTAGCGTCCCTTTCAAGGTCGTTGGAGTCAAGGTCGGCGTATCGGCGCGACCTGATAAAGACCCAGCAAGGGTCAAGACGAGGCTATTTTCATAGGTGCCCGAGACGGACAAGTTATTTGCGCTCCAAAGATTATTTTTAAGGCTTAAGGCTTTAAGTGCCACGTCTGCTTTAACGCTCGGCGCGGCAGTCGCGGCTAACTTTAAGTCGCGAGAGGCAATCGCGCCGTTATCGTAAATAATCTCGGGAACGGAACCCGTAAGCGTCCATTCGTCTTTGGCTTCTTTGACGTCAAGCTTCGCGCCGTTAACGGCAATGTGACCTTTGGCTAAGTCATAATCGAGCGTACCCGTTAATTTCCCGTTTGCGACAAGACCCGAACCGTCCTTAAAAGTCGCGGATACGGTCAAAGGCGTCGAACCGGTCTTCGAAACCGAACCCGTGACGATATTGAGGTCGGAAACTTCCGCTTTCACTTTTTTGGCTTTATCAAGAAGTCGCACCGAAGACTTAGTGATCGCGATCGATTTCACGCGAAGGTCGGGTAATTGGGGTGCTTCGGTTGAGGCGGCTTTTTGCGCGCCTTCAGGGGTCGAAGGCAGGTCTTCGTCTCGAATCGTCGCGTCAAGTCCCGTGACAACCACGTCTTCGACGCGAATCTTGCCGCTCAAAAGTTCCATGAAGCCGACGGAAACGGAGACTTCGTCAACAGAAAATTGCGTAGCGGTCGCGTTCGGGTAAGAAATTTGAACGCTCGGAATCGCGACACCGATTTTCGGGAAAAGACTCGTTTTGACTTCGCCTTTAACCGTGAGCGTTCTCTGATGATGAACGCTTAAGTATTCGCTTGCGGCCCCGATAATCGTTTCGGAATTCAAAAAATGATTGAGGGCAAAAAAGACGCCCACGACAGCAACGACAACGACGCCCGCGATAATCAAGATTAGCTTACGCATAACGATCCCTACTCCTTAAAAAACCTGCGGCATCTGACTTTTGAGTCGCCCGTTTTGCGTCTTGCGAACTTGCGCAAGATGCGCCACGGTTTGAGAAATAAAGTCAGGGCCGTTAAAAATCAGTCCCGAATGAATTTGAACGAGCGTCGCGCCGGCAACAAGCGCGTCGGCCGCGTCTTTACTTGAAAGCATGCGGCCACTCGCGATGACGCAAAAGTCAGTCGGAACATGATTTTTGATGAGTGAAATTATCTCACCTAAGCGAGCCTTGCGCTTGTCACCAACCACCCCTTTTGTGTCTGTCGCGAACCCGGCAGCTGTCACCGCGTCAAAGCCCGACTTTAAAGCGGCTTCTAAGACGGCCAAGATTCGGTCGTTTGAAGTCGAACCCGAAACTTTGGCGACAAGCTTGATGTCTTTCCCGGTCGCTTTCGCGTACTCATGCCGAAAATCGGCTAGCGCTTCAAAATAAGTCTTGACGGTTTCAATCTCTAAATTCGTAACTTCGGGCGCAACCGAAAGGTAATCGGCAAAAGGCGCGACGCTTTGCGCGAATTCTCTGATATTTGCTACGTCGGGCTCCGCGATACTCACGCCCGTCACTCCGCCTCTTGCGTGAAACGGATGAATACTTTTCGCGTTACTTAAAAAAGCTTCGAGACTAGCAATCGGGCGATGACCCGATTCGATTATTTGTTTGGCTTTAAAGTCAGATCTCGCCTGATAGGGCTCTTGAGAACCGTTTATCGAAACAGGCCCGACTTCGATAAAACCGAACCCTAAAGCGCCCGTCGCGCCGACGTTTCGAGCGTCTGTGTTAAAACCTTCCGCAAGGCCCACGGGGTTCGGGAAAAGAAGTCCCATCGCTTTTATCGGGTCGCCCGCGACGCCGTCAGCGTCGCTAGCCACCCCTAAAAGCGCAACCATATTGATTCGAGACAAAAAGGACGCTTTCGCTTTTTGGGTATCGGTGGTAGTGAGGCTTCTCGCTAAAAAACTTTTAAGCATCGCGGTCAATCCGATAAAGCATAGTAATGAAGCGAAAAGGTGCCTTTTCTGCGATCGGCAAAAAAGTGTTCCAAAGTTGTTTTCACCGTCGTAAAAGAAAGTTCATCCCAAGGAATTTCGTCTTCTGCAAATAGACGCGCTTCAATCGTTTCGGGCCCCGGGTCAAAAGTCGAATCTTGCATTTCGGAAATGAAAAAGCAGACTTCGTGGCTAGCTTTCGGGCAATCGATAAAGGTAAAAAGTTGCCCTAATTTCACATGCGCGCCCGATTCCTCGACCGTTTCGCGAAGCGCTCCGTCTCCGATTCCTTCGTGGGCTTCAAGAAAGCCCGCGGGTAGCGTCCACTTTCCGTAACGCGGTTCAATCGCTCGCTTACAAAGTAAAATCTTATCCCCGAAAACCGGAATCGTACCCACAACTAAAAGCGGATTGACATAATGAATAAAGCCGCAAGTCTCGCACACATCGCGCTCGCGATTATCCCCTTCGGGAATAGCGCGGCGCATGGGACTTCCGCATATCGGACAAAAACCATAGGCAATATCTGGCATCTTTTAATTAACTAACAGAAAGTCTTTAACGAATTGCTTTTATTTTAATCCAATGGCGCTTTTGCTCTTGCGTTTTCCGTTTATCCCCCATATTGACAAAAGAGATGTCGATAGTTAATATGTGAACCCCTAGTCGCGGAGTGGAGCAGTCTGGTAGCTCGTTGGGCTCATAACCCAAAGGTCAGAGGTTCAAATCCTTTCTCCGCAACCAATCCCAAATCCCGGAACGTCCGAAGACTTCCGGGATTTCCTTTATTTCCAAGGCTATGGCAGATATTTGCGTCTTAGGAAGTCTCAGGATGTTTATTTAAATCTAAGTTTTTATGATGGGTAAATTGATGGGTAAATGAGTTATACTATTCTTATGATGTCATTTACCCATCATAAAATCAAAATTCCTACCCATCATAAAAACGAGAGATTCCAATGGTGAAAAGGGTTAGAGAACTGACGACTTTGGAGGTCAAGCATCTTAGATTTGGCACCCATAATGTGGGTGGCGTCCCCGGTTTGTATCTCAAAAAGACACCTCATCAGAGTATGTTTTTCCTGCGTTACACGGATTTAACTGGAAGACATGACTTTTCCCTTGGTAGTTTTCCCTTTACGACACTGGCTCAAGCACGCCGGAAAGCCCAGGAAACACGGGCACTTATCAAAAATGGGCAAAGCCCCATCGAATTGCGAAAGAGGGAAAAGCAAGAGCGTTTGAAGGCCTTGCAGGAAGAGCAGCAAAACAGGGCTCTGCTCACTTTCAAAATCGTTGCGGAAGAATGGATAGCTGACAGAGTCAAGCATAACTATTGGGCGAAGAACCCCAGAGGCGAAAAAACCACAAGAGGGGTTCTCCAAAAGCACGTGTACCCCACTCTAGGCGATATCAGTATCGAAGAAATCTCGCCCGAAATGGTTCGTGATTGCCTCGCTCCCATTTGGCAGGATCTCACCGCCACCGCCAAAAAAGCGAAATCCTACATGCATAAAGTTTTCCAATGGGCTATTGCCACTCATAAAAGGCAAAATAGGGAAGATCCCACCTCGTTTGATGGTGCTTTCGGCGTACTCATCGAACCTTTACAAAACAATCTGAAACCGACAACAAACCACGCTGCATGCGCTGTTGAAGAAATACCCCAGCTCTTTGCGGAAATGCACGCTTATGGGTCCATGTCGGCTATGGCTTGTATGTTTGCCATACTCACCGCCTCTAGATCGCAGGCCGTGCGGCTAGCAAAATGGGATGAGATTGACTTCAAAAATCGCATTTGGACCATCCCTGTTGAACATGACAAAGTCAAGTCCCCAAATAGGGATAGAACAATCTTCCTTTCGAGTTCGGCGCTTCGCTTGCTAGAGAGAGTCCCCCGGTTCAACGACTCCCCTTTTATTTTCCCCAGTCGTCAGGGAAGCCATTTCAGCGATGTTGCTTTCACAATGTTTTTGAGGGGACTTCATGCCAAGCGGCTTACTCAGGATGGGATTGGTTGGGTGGATTCCCGCCAAACTGACAGCAAAGGCAATCCCTCCATCATCACTCTTCACGGGACAGCCCGCGCTTCTTTCCGAACCTGGGCAAAAGATGATACTTTAGGGAATAACAAACGCTTCAATCAAGAGGCGGTAGAGCTTTGCTTGCTACATGCTAAGAACGACGTCTACAACGGAGCATATGACAGAGCTCCTCTAGCTAAAGAAAGACGAAAAATAATGGAAGCTTGGGGGAAATACTGTTCTTCTTTGTTGTGACAATTTTTCCAAATGGAGAGAAAAAAACTGCAAAAACCGCAAAAACCTACAATTTTTCCCGCATGACATTTTTTCTAACCAGAGGAAAAAACTAAAAAAACCGTAAAAACCATGCTTATAAAACTTAGTAGACGAACTCACACTATCGAACAATTTCAAATCAATGAAGCATCAGATAACATAATCTTTACTTGCTAGACGACATAAGGATTCCAGGCAGAGTTTTTCTTGAACTTGCAGGCTTTCGAGGTACCTCAATTTCAACCTATCATAAGTCGCATAATGCATATATTTTGGTTTTATCCTTTCGTCTCCGCCAAGCTTTCTAAGCAACTTGTCGCTTTTATGATATGCGCGTGTGTTGCAGAAATGAAACCTGCACAAATGGTCAAAAAAGGAACGAAGACCTTCCAGTCATCTTACGGACCGCCTACCGATGGGGGCTTTTGTTTCAGAAGGCTTTCAAGAGCAGATTGCGCCAAAAGCGCCGCCTGTTTTTTGCGGTCGTTTGCCAAATGCGGAAAATTGAGTTCCAGAATTTCGGGTGCTGTCGTAAAAAGAATGACGGCAGGTGCGATTAGCCCGATGAGGGCGCGCTCGTTTTCCTTGCTTGAAGGATCGACTTGAAGGCAAGTTGCCAAGGCCAGCTTGATGATTTTGATTCGCGGACCGGCCATTTCCCTGACAAGCTTCAGGAAGGCTCGCGTGGGTGTTCCACCAAACATTTCACGTATCCAAAGCTTCATTTCCCAATTTTCTTTTTCAGATCCCAACTCATAAAAGTGGGTCAAAAAGGCCTTCAGGATGACTTCTGGCTCCTGATGTCCGGCAATGTGGGCGAAGGTCTCTTCGGACAGGATCTTCTCTGGGATGCGCATGAGCACTTGCTCATAGAGCCCCTCCCGCGATCCGAACCAGTAGTTGACGGCTGAGGGCTGGACCCGTGCTTCGCGGCAGACGGTTTTCGTG
>DNBE01000084.1 GCA_003543795.1 Sutterella sp. | reverse complement strand
GGCGTTTTCGCTCGACAAATGGGTTCGCGCTATGACGCCGTTTTGGTCGATGAGTTTCAAGATACAGACGCCGAGCAATACGGTATTTTTCGGAAAGCGTTTATTGAAAACGCGAGACAATCGAGTTTTCTTTGCTTTGTGGGAGACCCTAAACAATCGATCTACCGCTTTCGTCATGCCGACGTCTTTGTTTACGCGAAAGCCAAAAACGAAATTGAACCGAGGAATCGTTGGACGATTTCTAAAAATTACCGAAGCACGCCCGAACTCCTAAATGTCGTGAATCACATTTTCGGCTTACCTAATGTTTTCCGCACGAAAAATTTCACCTATGAAAATGTGGAAAGCGGGGGATCCAAACCGGGTTTGATGCAAGAAGACAAACGAGTTCCCGCCGTTACGCTTTATGAAGCGGGGGAGAAAAAAAACTCTGCCAATTTCTCTAAAAATTACGAACGTAATCTTGCCCGCGTCGTCACGAAGCGAATCGTCGAGTTTCTCGATTCGGATAACGGGTATCGACTCGAAGATCGTCCGGTGCGAGCATCCGACATCGCGATTTTGGTTTACACAAATAATCAAATCGACCTAATCCGAAGTGAGCTTGCGGAAAACGGTATTGCCGCTAATGCCAAAACGCAGCATAGTATTTTCGATACCGATGAGTACGCTCAAATCAAAATGCTCCTTGAAGGCATTATTCATTGCGACAACCTCAAATATGTCAAAGGAGCGCTCACGACGGACTTTTTCTTAGCTAGCGGCGCGGCTAGTCCGATTCAAGAACAAGCGCTCGACGAGGTCCTGACGGCATTTGCGAGCTATAAAGATATTTGGCTCAAGCAAGGCGCGGGCTATCTTCTCGAGTATCTGATGCGAGAAAAACACCTCAGACGTTATCTTTTTGCCTTACCCGAAGGCCAAAGAAGCGTCGTCAATTGGGAGCATTTAACGGAAGTTCTTTATGAACTGGACGAAAATCACGGTTCTCCCGAAGCGCTTTTGTCGCAATTGGTGGCACTAAGCCAAGTCAAAACGCGCGATGCCGAAGCCGATACCGCGGAATTACTGCGTATGCAGCAAGACGATAACGTCGTGACGATTCTGACCTATCACGCAAGTAAAGGGCTTCAATTCCCGATTGTCTTCTTGCCTTATTTCGGTGATGTTTTTCAAAAAGAGCGAAAACTTCAAAAAGCAGCCATCCATTCTTACTACGATCAGGACGGCTTCAAGCATTATTTCCCTGGTTTTCTACGCAACGACAATTCCACAGGGCCCTCTTTGGAAATAGCTGCCGAAAGCGTTCGCGTGACTTATGTTGCGATGACGCGCGCCATCTCGCATTTGGAAGTCATCGATATGCAAGATCAACCCGAAAAATCTTTCGGCCTCGCTTTAACGATAAGTGAAAAGAACGTTTGGGATTCTTTAGAAAATAAGGACGCGTTGCTAATCAACCGAGTCAAAATCGAAGACATGTTTTTGAAGACCTCTCAACCGCTAAAAGTCACGCGTGATCGCCTTTCGGCGCGAGAGGGCGCTAAGCCGATTTATCCGGACTGGGCGGAAACAAGCTACTCGGCTTTGGTTCGTAAGACGGATGCTTCCGCAGAAGAAGCCGCCGAGGCAGTCAGGCGCGATGACGCGAATCTGGTCGACTCGGATATTCGCGAGACAAACGAGACGTTAAAAGAGCTTGAAGAACTCGGTTTGACGCGAGACGATATCGTCTTTTTCCCGCGAGGCGCGAGCGCGGGCGAGGCGCTTCACGCGGTTCTCGAAAAAATCGACTTGACGCAACCCCAGTCTTGGGAAAAAGTCGCGCAGCGCGCGCTCGAGGTTTATTACCCGAAAGATTCGGTGCAAAGATTTTTACCGGGTGTGCTGTCTTTTTTGGAGCGTCTCGCGCAAACCCCGATGGTAGGCAAAACAACGCTTCAAGGCGTCCCTTTCTCGGAAACGATTCGGGAAATGCCTTTTTATTTACGAGCCGATCAAACAGGCATCGGAAATAGGCTTTCGGACGCGATGCGCCAAACGGGTAAAAAGGGGTTTGATATCACGCCTTTAGCGGCTGGCGCTCAAGTTGCCGGCTATATCAAGGGCTTTATCGATTTTATTTTCAGGATTGAAGGCCGCTACTACATCATCGACTGGAAATCGAACTTTTTAAATACCGCTCGGGTCTATCAGACGGCGGACGACTTTTTTGCCGAAGCTTACGGGCGCGACTCTATGGCGCAAGCGATGGAACACCACGCCTATACCTTACAGTACGCGATTTATACCGTGGCACTCGTCAGGTATCTTCGCGCGCGATTGGGCGAGAGCTTCGATTACGAGCGTCACGTGGGCGGTATTCGGTATGTCTTTTTAAGAGGCGTTCGTTCGGGGTTAGACGGTGTCGGTGTTTGGGAAGATCGCCTCGATGAAAATTTTGTCAAACAGCTCGATCGGCTTTTCGGAGGCTAGCCATGGCGCAAGAACATTATTCGCTTGAAAGAGCGCTTTCGCGTTGGGTGGCGGACTTCTTTTTTGAAGGCCGATTGCCTCCCGTTGTTGCGGGCGTCATCGAGCGTTTAATCGAAGCGATGAATAACGGCGATGTTTGCTTAGGGTTAACCGAGGAAGACGCGCAAGCCAAGATCGAACTCATCGAACACGGCGCTTGCGCGAGTGTTAATTCCGAAGAATCTCGAGCGGTCGATACGCCTTTTGTGCTTGACGCGAGCAATCGCCTTTATCTCAATCGCTTTTATGACTACGAAGTCAAAATCGCGAAAACCGTTTGCGAGATGACGAATACTTTCCCCGAAATCGAGGCCGAGCCGTTAAAAAAGGCGCTTAGCGCGGTCTCTTTAGCTTTTGAAGAAGACGGTGTTATCAACGAGCAGGCCGTCGCCGTCGCGACGGCACTCATGCGTCCCGTTTCGGTGATTTCGGGCGGGCCCGGCACGGGGAAAACGTATACGATTGCGCAAACGGTAAAGGGTCTTCTCGCGCTCGATCCGAAAACGCGAATCGCGCTCGCGGCTCCGACCGGAAAAGCGGCTTCGAGACTCACCGCGGGTTTGTTGCAACTTTTTCAAAATTCTCCTGAGGCCTCGGATTTCCCGCTTCAAGCAACGACGATTCACACGCTTTTACATAAGCTCAAAAACGAGCACGTGGATACCATCATCATTGATGAAGCCGGTATGGTGAGTCTCGAACTTATGGGAAGGCTCTTCTTAGCCGCTAAAGGCGTGACGCGTTTTGTCTTGGTGGGCGATAAGGACCAATTGGCAAGTGTCGACGAAGGGGCCGTTTTCGCGCAGCTATCTTCGGATTGCGCTTTTAGCGCAAAGCGCAAAGCAAAATTTTTATCCTTGGATTTTCCGAAAAACGCGGTCGAAAACTTGCCCGAAATCGAGAATCACGCGCCGCTAGCGGAGATGACGACTTGGATTACGAAAGCCAGACGCTTTCGCGCAGATAGCGGTATCGCGCGTTTAGCCAAAGCAACGCTTTCGGGCGACTCTTCAAAAGTGCTCGATATCCTTAAAGAAGGAGCCGAAGACGTCACGCTTTGCGCTTTTGATAGCGAAAGAAGTTTGCATGACGCTCTTTTTGCCGAAGTGCTAAGGCGCTTTGCGCCTTATCGCGATGCCGTCATGAAAATGCTCGCGACACGCCACCCGAACGACTCGGATCTCGACCTCCTTTTTAGTCTTGTCGCGCAGGTCGGCGTTTTAGCTGCGATTAACGGCGGTCCTTCGGGCGTAGATGCTATCAACGATTTTTTGACGCAAAAACTATTCCCGCGCTCAACGGCGCAAGGACAGTTTTTCGCGGGTCAAATTCTGATGGTTCGGGAAAATGACTACGATAATGAATTATTTAACGGCGACATCGGTATCGTGCTTCCCGAAGAAAATCGCCTATTTGCTTATTTCCCCGCGACTAAGTCTGGGGCTTCTCGGTATCGTCAAATTTCATTATTGAAGTTGCCGCACGTCGCGACGGCATTTGCGATGACGGTGCATAAGTCGCAAGGTTCGGAATTTACGGACGTTATCGTGACCCTTCCTCGCGAAAGTCCGATTTTGACGAGAGAATTCTTTTATACGGCCATCACGCGCGCGAAAAAGACGCTATCTGTTTACGCCTTCGATAGCGCGATTGAAGCGGCCGTTCAAACGCGTCAAGAACGTAACGGCGGCCTTGCCGACCGACTCAAAGAAGTATTTTCCTAAAATAGCGGACGAATACGCGAAGCTAAAAGGCGGGTCGCGGCCGCAGGGTCGTCTTGGCCGCAAATCGCGCTGATAACGGCAACGCCGTTTACGCCGCAAGAAATAACGGTCGGCGCGTTTTGCGCCGTAATGCCCCCGATCGCAACCGTCGGGACGGGGCTTAAGCCCGCTAAGTGACTAAGCACGGGTAACCCCATGGGAGGCGCCGCGTCAGATTTAGACGTTGTGGCAAAGACCGGGCCGAGTCCGAGATAGTCGGCTAAGTCGATACGACTTTGATTCATATGCGCGAGTTCGGAAACGGAGAGCCCGATGATGAAATCGGGACCTAAAATATCTCTTGCTTTCTCAATCGGCATATCGCGCTGCCCGATATGAACGCCTGCGGCGTTGATTTCGCGCGCGGCATAAACGTCGTCATCGATAATAAGCGGGGTCGCGAATGTATCGCAGACCGCTTTAATGGATCGCGCTTTGTCGATAAATTCCGAGCGATTCATCCCGGGCGCTCGCCATTGCACGATGGTCACGCCTTCTTTGAGCGCCGCTTTGAGCGTTTCAATCAGGCCGAATCGGGCGCTTAAGTTCGGGTCGAGAATGAGATATAAGCGAAGATTGAGAGCGGTTTTCATACGTGGGTTAGCGTGTATAAGGCATCGATATAAGCCGTGCGATAGGCTTGCGGCGTCGCAAACGCAGTATGAGCGATTTCTTGCGCTTTTTTAGAAAGCGTAAGGGCGCTCTCGGCGGCTTCGAACGGGTCGGGGTCGATTGCGAGAAACGCCGCGCAAAGCGCCGATAAAGAGCAGCCGAGCCCGGTTACAAGACTTGAAAGCGCGGCGCCGCCTTGAATTTTCAAGAGTCTATGCCCGTCGGTGACGTAATCGCTTTTACCTGTTACGGCCACAAACGTTTCGGTTTTGAGGGCTAGAGCGCGCGCGGCTTCGACCGCGTCTTCGACGGTACTTACGGAATCAACGCCCTTCATCTGCGATTGAAAACCCGCCATCGCGAGGATTTCCCCGGCGTTCGCGCGAATCAGGGTGGGCTTTAGCGCCGTCAGTTCCGAAAGAAACGCGTCCCGACTCGGTAAAACACCCGCCGCGACGGGATCGAGCACCCAAGGCTTATGAAGACGGTGCGCGGTCTGAGCCGCTAATAAAAACGCGGGCTTTTCTTCTCGCGTAATGGTCCCGACGTTAATCAAAAGAGCAGACGCGATAGTAACGAAACTTTCCACCTCATCGATATCGTAAATCATGGCCGGAGACGCGCCGCTCGCTAAAAGGACGTCCGCGGAAATGGCGTCCGCGACACGGTTTGTCATGCAATGAACGAGAGGATTTGCCGCGGGTAGAGAAGTAAAGGGCGTCATGGTCTCAAAAAAGGATGCATTTTTGGTCAATCCATTATAAACGCCTCTCCTTTTGCGGACGAGCTCGAGGGTTTCATCGCGATTGCGATAAAATGGGCTCGAAAAAATTCTTTTGATGCCGTTACCTTCAATATGGTTCATCCGCAATTTGACCCCGTCGCGTTTTCTATCGGTCCCGTGGATATCCACTGGTACGGCATCATGTACTTGATCGGATTTTTCTTTTTCTGGTGGCTCGGAACAAGGCGCGCCGCGCGTGATTCTTGGCGCGCGATGACTAAAGACGACGTCGAAGACCTGCTTTTTTACGGGATGATTGCGGTGATTGCGGGCGGGCGACTCGGGTATTGCCTTTTTTATCAACCGGCCTTTTTCCTGACGCACCCGTTACACATCTTTTTCGTAACCGAAGGCGGAATGAGCGCTCACGGCGGGATCCTCGGGTGCGTTTTGGCGATGATTTTTTTCGCGAAAAGCCGCAAAAAATCCTTTTTTGAAGTAAGCGACTTCGTCGCGCCTCTCGTTCCGACGGGACTTTTTTTCGGGCGTATCGGAAATTTCATTAACGGAGAGCTCTGGGGACGGGTTTGCTCGCCCGACTTTCCGCTTGGCATGATTTTTCCGCAAGCGGGTGACAACCTTTTGCGGCATCCGTCGCAACTTTACGAATGCGCGCTCGAAGGCGCTTTCCTTTTTGTTCTCCTGTGGCTTTTTTCTGCTAAAAAACGCCCGACGGGACACGTATCCGCGCTTTTTGCAATCGGGTACGGCATCGTTCGCTTCGCGGTCGAATTCGTACGCGAGCCCGACGGCTTTTTGGGGCTTCGCGCGTTCGGTCTAACCCAAGGCCAATGGCTGACATTACCCTTGATCGCGACGGGTCTTTGGGTGATTTTCTTTTATCGGCAAAAAGATTCGAATTAGGATTCGGTGTCGCTTCGCGAGAGAACCTCGCTTAATTCCTCAGGGGTTAAATGCCCCATCGAAAATTCGCATCCGCAATACTTCTGGTTATAAAAGCCCAACGTTTTTACTAACGTATTGCGACGTTCTTGTAAGCCGTCTTTGCGCCAATTTTTATCCCAAAACGTGACGTCTTTAAAAAGGCTTTGCGCGTAAAGCCCCGCTTCGCGAACTTGGTCGATACTTTTCCAGCGGCTTGAGGCGAGCGTCGTTGTAAAAATCGGAATGCTGAGTTCGTGCGCGGCGCGAGCGGCTTTGATTAGTCGATACTTAAAACACACAAGGCAGCGCTTACCGCGCTCGGGTTCGGCTTCTAGTCCCGCGACTTCGGCGCGCCACGCGTCATGGTCCCAATCGGAGTCGATCACTTCATAGCCGAAACGCGCCGCGTAGGCGATTAACTCTTTTTTTCTGAGGTTATATTCCGCTTTCGGGAAGATATTCGGATTGGCGAAAAAAATAGTAGGATGGTAGCCGTTAGCTGAAAGCCATTCGATGACGGCGCTCGAACACGGAGCGCAACAAGCATGAAGCAAAACGGGTTTTAAATTTTCGGGCATCGAAAGGCAATAGATGAATACCAAACAAAGGAATTTTACCTTATGAGCGTAGCGGAAAATATCGGTCGGATTCGTCGAGAATTGGGCGAAGGGTCTTTGCCGAAACTCGTCGCGGTCTCGAAAACGTTTCAAGCGCCCGCGATTTTAGAAGCTTATCGGGCGGGCCAACGCGATTTCGGCGAAAACTACGTTCAAGAAGCGATTGCAAAAATCCGCGAACTCAAAAGCACCTGCCCCGATATCGTCTGGCACTTTATCGGCCCTTTGCAATCTAATAAAACGCGAATCGTAGCCGAACATTTCGATTGGGTGCAAAGCGTCGATCGCCTCAAAATCGCGCAAAGGCTTTCCGAACAAAGACCCGAAGGGATGCCGGATTTAAATCTTTTAATTGAGGTGAACGTCGACGCTTCTCCGACCAAATCGGGCGTCACCCCGGAAGCGTTACCCGAAGTCATGAAAGCGGTCGCCGCCTTGTCTCGCGTTCGCTTAAGAGGCTTAATGGCCATTCCCGATCCGGCACCCGAAATCGAGCTTGCCGCCAAATTCGCGCGCTTACATGCCCTTTTTTTAGAAGCTCAAAGCCAAGGCTTCGATATCGATACCCTTTCAATGGGGATGAGCGCAGACTACCGAATCGCTATCCAAGAAGGCGCGACGATGGTTCGAATCGGGTCTGCCATTTTCGGGGCGCGCGATTATTCAAGTAAAGGCAAAGAGGGGCGGTAGGAGTCGATTTGATAAAATCCGAAAAGACTGTTTATTTATAAAAAACCATGCCTTCCCGTACCCCGAAATTGCGTCAAAAAGGAGAAAAGCTCGCGCCCTTATCCGAGCGCTTGGCGAAGCTCGGTCTGACGCGCGATTGGGATTACGTTTTGCATCTTCCTCTGCGCTATGAAGACGAAACGCGAATTACGCGGATTATCGACGCAGAGCCCGGCGCGACTATCCAGGTGCAAGGCGAAGTGATTCGTTCGGAAACGGTTCGTACGCGAGGGGGCGTCCAAGCCGTCGCGCTACTTAAAGACGATTCGGGTGTTATCGGGATTCGACTCTTACACTTTTATCCTTCGCAATTAAAAGCAATCGAAGTCGGTAAGCGCCTTCGCGCATACGGCGTCGTCCGAGACGGCTTTAAAGGGCTTGAGATGGTTCACCCGAAATTAAAGCCCGCCGTCACCTTCGAAGCGCTTCCCGTGACACTAACCCCCGTTTATCCGGCAGGGGAATCCATCACCCAAAATTGGTTAAGAAAACGGATCGCCCGCGCGTTGCTTGATGTCGACATCGTCGATTTATTGGTAAGCGAAGAGCGCGAGGCGCTTCGTTTAATGGAACTCAAAGAAGCGATTTTGCGCTTACATCGCCCGCCCGTGGGCGCAGACGAAAGTGCTTTTTCGAATCGAACGGATCCCGCTTGGGTGAGGCTTAAGTTTGATGAGCTTCTTGCGCAACAAATCGCGTTAAGAATTTCGAGAGCGGCGCGAAGCACGGCCAAAGCTCCCGCTTTCGAGCGTGTGAAAGGGGCCCTTGCGGACGCTTTTTATCGTGGTTTACCTTTTGCTTTGACTGGCGCGCAAAAGCGCGTCGTTTCAGAAATTGCTCAGGACTTAAAAAAAGAAACCCCGATGCATCGCTTAATCCAGGGTGATGTGGGAAGCGGGAAAACGATTGTCGCGGCGATTGCCGCGACGATTGCGGTCGACGCGGGGTACCAAGTGGCCTTGATGGCGCCTACCGAAATTCTTGCAGAACAGCATTTTTTAAAGTTGGTGCGCCTTTTCGCGCCGTTCGGTGTGAAGCCCGTTTTACTTTGCTCGAAGTTACCCGCCGCGCAAAAGCGTGAGGCGATGGAAGCGATCGCGAAGGGCGAAGCTCGTATCGTGGTCGGTACCCACGCCTTAATTCAAGAAAAAGTCGCTTTCGAAAACTTAGGTCTAGCGATTGTCGATGAACAGCATCGGTTCGGGGTCAAACAACGGCTTCGCCTGCGAGAAAGAGCAGACGGGTTGGTTCCGCACCTTTTAATGCTTTCTGCAACGCCGATACCGAGAACGCTCGCGATGAGTTATTTTGCCGATACGGACGTGTCGGTAATCGACGAATTGCCGCCAGGCAGAACCCCGATTGAAACGAAACTCGTGCATGTCGAACGTAAAGCGGAAATCATCGATAAAGCAGGCGAGATGATTCGGCGCGGCGCTCAAGTCTATTGGGTGTGTCCGTTAATCGATGATAGCGAGAAGTCGGATTTGGCGGCCGCGATTGAAACCTATGAAGAAATCGCCTCCAAATTGCCTCGCGTTAAGGTCGGGCTTTTGCACGGCCAGATGCCCGCAGAAGAAAAAACCGAAGTGATGCAGGCTTTCGTCGAAGGTCGGATTTCGCTTCTGGTCGCGACGACCGTCATCGAAGTGGGGGTCGATGTCCCGAACGCCACGTGTATGGTGATTGAACACGCCGAACGATTCGGGCTTGCGCAATTGCACCAATTGCGAGGTCGTGTCGGGCGCGGCGCAGCGAAAAGTCTCTGCTTACTTCTTTTCGGACAGTTATCGGAAACGGGTCGCGCGAGGTTAAGAATTATTCGCGAAACCACGGATGGCTTTGAAATCGCGCGCGAGGATTTGCGCTTAAGAGGCCCGGGTGAATTTTTGGGCGCGAGACAATCGGGCGTTCCGCTTTTACGATTTGCTGATATTGAGGCTGACGCCATTTTGTTAGAAAAAGCGCGTGATTTCGCGTCAAAACTTCTCGAAAAAGACCCCGAGCGCGCTGCCGCGCTCGCTAAGCGCTGGTTTGATCGAGAAGGTCGATTTTTAGAAGCGTGAGGTTTTTTGAGATGACGCTCAATGAATTGAAATATGTTTTGGCTCTCGTTCGAGAAAAGCATTTTGGGAAAGCGGCAGCTTCTTGCGGCGTGGCGCAGCCTTCTCTTTCCGTTGCGGTTAAAAAGCTCGAAGAAGAGTTGGGTGTTGCGCTCTTCGAGCGTCGGGCGCAGCAAGTCTTGCCCACTGCCGTGGGTTTAAGCGTTGCCGAAGAAGCAAGGAAAGTCTTCGGTCACGTCGAGCGCATTCGTGATGTGGCTCGCCAAGGTCTTGACCCTTTGGCGGGTCCTTTTCGTCTGGGCATCATTTATACGGTTTGCCCCTATCTCGTGCCGAGTTTAATTCGCGAGGTGACGAAATCCGCGCCCTCGATGCCTTTGGTGCTAGAAGAAAATTTCACCGAAAATTTGCTTGAAGCCCTTCGTAAAAACGAGATTGATGCCGCAATCGTGGCATTACCCGTGACGACGCCCGGGATGATGATCGCGCCGCTATACGAAGAAGAATTTATCGTTGCCGTGCCTAAAGACCACCCATTTGCGGGGCAAAAGAAATTGTCTCGAGCAGATATCGCGACAGAGCGCCTGCTGTTACTTAGTAAAGGACATTGCATGCGTGATCAAGTGCTCGACTTTTGCCCCGAAAGCGAGAACGCCTCCGTCGGTGTCGTCAACGGCACGACTCTTTTTACGATTCGGGAGATGGTCGCGCAAGGCCTCGGCATTACGCTTTTACCCGCGTCGTCCGTCCCTCGGGCCAAAGCCGACGCGGATATCGCGTTCGGATACTTTGCTGCTCCCAAGCCGACTCGACGCATCGTTTTGGTTTGGCGCCAAGGCTTTAATCGCCTCGAGGCAATCGAGACGTTGCGAGGCGCTTTGTCGGAGGTAAAACTTAACGGTTGCCGAGCGCTTAACCTCCCCGTTGTCAGCACAGTTTCTTAATCGCATTTGACTTAAAACAAAAGTCGGGCAAGCGTAGCTTCTCATTTACGACCGAAAAGCTCGCTCGCAAGGCCTTCAAAAGGCGTATTAACTACTTGATTCTTTTGGATTTTCTTAAACACCCTCGAAATCGTATTGAAGGCGGTTTCGGGGGAACTTGATTTTACTTAAGGGTTTACCCTAATATCGTGGTTTGTCATTTGCGCCGTTTCGTGCGATTTCTCAAGGGTTTTCGGGCAAGACTTCACCTCGAAATCGTGTAAAATTCGCCCTAACCCCAAGGATTGTTCGGATTTGCGACCAATCCTTAAAGTCGTAAGTGCCTAGCGGCACCGGAGATTTTAATAAAAAGGCTTTGTTGACGAGGACTTAGGAGCTAATCCTGACCCTCGCCGATAGATCGGGTTTAGTGTCTGAAACCCTTTTTTTCAAAGGTCCGTGAGAAACTGACAGCTCTCTCGGATGCGGTTTCGGACTCGGTATCGTCCGTTTTGTACGCGTCGGATACCGGTTGCGACGATGGAAGGCGATGAGCTTTCCTTGGTAAAGAAGGCAAGCCTTCCGAGTTTCCCCGCGATCGGTAACCAATAAAAAACGCGTTCACGACGCATTTTGGCAGGGAAACTCGACGGGAAGCGCTCAAAACCGAACTCTTCGGAGTCGATTTGAGTGTTTGCCGGATTAAGGAGACCATTTAATATGAAAATCATCTATACCGACGTTTTGGTGATCGGTGCCGGTTTGGCCGGTCTTCGTACGGCAGTTGCCGCGCAAAGACGTGGTCACGATACCCTCATCTTGTCGCTTATTCCGCCGAAGCGCTCTCACTCGAAAGCCGCTCAGGGCGGTATGCAAGCTTCTCTGGGTAACGTCATCAAGGGCTTAGGCGACAACGAAGACGTCCACTTCGCCGATACAGTCAAGGGTTCGGACTGGGGTTGCGACCAAGAAGTCGCCCGTATGTTCGTGAACACTTCCCCGAAGGCCGTGCGTGAACTCGCCGCCTGGGGTGTGCCTTGGAGCCGTATCACCGCCGGCGACCGTCAGGTCGTTATTAACGGTGAAAAAGTTACGATTACCGAACGCAAGGAAGCGCACGGTTTGATTAACCAGCGCGACTTCGGCGGTACGAAGAAATGGCGTACGTGCTTCGTGTCCGACGGCACGGGTCATGCCATGCTTAACGCCATGAGCGACCGCGTGATCGCCGAGCATATTCCCGTTGTCGAACGTGTCGAAGCCTTGGCTTTGATTCACGACGGCAAGCGTTGCTTCGGTGCCGTCGTCCGTGATCTCATCACGGGCGAATTAGCCGCTTATGTTTCCAAAGCGACCGCCATCTGCACGGGCGGCGCGGGTAAGATTTATCGCGTCTCGACGAACGCCGTCGTCTGCGAAGGCACCGGTATGAGCTTGGCGCTCGAATCGGGCATCGCGGGTCTCGGCAACATGGAAGCCATTCAGTTCCACCCGACGCCGATTTTCCCGGTCGGTATTCTCCTGACCGAAGGCTGCCGCGGTGACGGCGGTCTGCTGCGTGACGTTGACGGCCACCGCTTCATGCCCGACGTTGAGCCCGAGAAGAAAGAGCTCGCCTCCCGCGACGTGGTCTCCCGCCGCATGGAAGAGCGCATTGCCATGGGCAAGGGCGCCAAGTCCAAGTACGGCGATCACATCTGGCTTGACATCACGCTGCTCGGCGAGCACCACATCAAGCACAACCTGCGCGAAGTCTATGACATCTGCCACTACTTCCTCGGCGTTGACCCGGTCAAGGAGTGGATCCCGGTGCGTCCGGCGCAGCACTACACGATGGGCGGCATCAACACCAACTACACCGGTGAGTCCCGCCAGCTGAAGGGCCTGTTCGCCGCCGGCGAAT
>DNBE01000098.1 GCA_003543795.1 Sutterella sp. | reverse complement strand
CTCGAACAAAACTATCGTTCTTTAGGCCACATTCTCGACGCCGCGAACGCGCTCATCAGCCACAACGAAGACCGTCTCGGGAAAAACCTTTGGACCCAAGCGGGTCAAGGCGACAAGATTACCGTTTTTCGGGCGGACGACGCGGGTGTTGAGGCTGAATTTATCGCGGACGAAATTTCATCGCGCCAAAGACAAGGTACGAAACTCGACGAGATTGCCGTTTTATATCGCGCCAACGCCCAAAGCCGCCTTATCGAACAGACGCTTTTAGCTCACGGCATTCCCTATCGGGTTTACGGCGGCTTGCGATTTTTCGATCGCGCGGAAATTAAGCACGCGCTCGCCTACTTACGGCTAATCGAAAACCCGAAAGACGATACGGCGTTTTTACGAGTCGTGAATTTCCCCGCGCGAGGTATCGGTGCGAAATCAATTGAGACACTTCAAAAAATAGCCGAAGATAGCGGCATAAGCCTATTTGAGGCGATCTCCCAAATGGAAGGCGCCGCTCGAGCGAAACTTGCCGCGTTTCAAGATTTAATCGAAACGATGGCTTTTGAATTTTCGCAATTGCCGCTACCGCAATTGATTGCGAGCGTCATCGAGCGAACCGGGTTAAAGACCTTCTACGAAAAAGAAAAAGAAGGCGAAGAGCGCCTTGAAAACCTCGCCGAACTCGAAAACGCGGCAAAACTTTTTCTTGACGCCGAAGGGCTCTCGGAACCTCCTGCCGATGGCGACGAGGATATGCCTGAACTCAAAGGCCTAACCGGTTTTTTAAATTACGCAGCGCTCGAATCAGGAAACCTTCAGGCTGAAGAGGGGACGCCTGCCGTGCAGCTCATGACGGTGCATTCGGCTAAAGGACTCGAATTTAATACGGTTTTTGTCTCGGGCGTCGAGGAAGGCCTTTTTCCGCACGCCAATTCTTGCGAATCCGAAGCGGGCATTGCCGAAGAGCGGCGCCTCATGTATGTCGCCATTACGCGCGCCAAACGTAAGCTTTATCTTACCTACGCCGAAAGTCGCATGATGCACGGGCGCTACTACGACTCGGGGCCTAGCGTTTTTATTAAAGAAATGCCTGATGAAAATCTCGCTCGTATTAACGAGAAAAAGCGAGACGCTTTTACCGACTTCTTAAATCGCGGAAGGCTCTACGGCGGCGAAAACTTGAAAAAATCTTTCGGGTCTTTTAAGTCCGATACCCAACCCGAAGGCGGAAACGCGCCCCTACGCGTCAAAAGCGCAAACGGGTTCACCGTGGGTGAAAAAGTCGTGCATCGTAAGTTCGGTTTGGGAGAAGTCGTCGCGCTTCTCGGCCAAGGCGAAGACGCGCGCATTCGTATTCGCTTCGACGGTTTGGGTACCAAGGAATTGATGCTAAGCTTGGCTAAGCTCGAAAAATTGAATTAAGCCTTCTTTTTTCTGCGAGCGGTAAAAAGGCTCGCGAGAATCCCCGCGCCGGCAATCACGCACATCCCCGCGATGGCGGCAAAGGAAAGACTTTCGCCCAAGAAAATCACGCCGAAAATCACGGCAAAAGGAATCGTGAGGTATTGTAAAAAGCCGCTAAAGCCCGTATCGCCTCGCGCGAAAGCCATCGTAAAGCAGACTTGCATGAGAGTCGACGAAAAACTAAAGCCCAAAATCCATCCCACGGTCGATAGGCTCTTGATGTGTATGCCGCCCGTAAACAAAATACCGATGGCGCCGCAAACAAGGCCTGCTAAGAAAAAGTAAAACAAGATACGTTCTTCGGGTTCTCTTAAGCGACTCAAAATCGGGATAAACATCATCGCGACACCGCCCGTAAAGGCGGATAAAAGACCGACAAGCACGAAAGGCATTTCTTCGAGACTTGCCGAAGGCCCGACCATAATCGTAACGCCGATAAAGCCCAAGATAAGCGAAGCGACCAATCCCCAAGGGAAGGGTTCTCGCGCGCGTAAGCACCCGATACAAACGAATAACCCGATAAATAGCGGCGTCATGTTATTTAACGTTTGCGCCATGCCGAGATTGATGCCCGAAATCGCGATCGCGCCGAATACAATGCAAGACGTGCCGATACAAGACCGACACGCGTGCTCGAATGGGTGCTTTGTTAAAAAGCCGATACTTTTATGGAGCATCACAATCGAGATGAAAATGATGCCCAAAAGCGAGCGATAAAAAAGAATCTCAAAAGATGTGAGCCCGTCGATACTCGCGAACTTTAAAAAGAGCGCGTAAGTCGCGTAAAAAAAGGATGACAGAATCATCCAAAAGGAATTCATCATGGCGCTACGGGCTCGAAGGAAAAAGTTTTTTAAATCAAAATAACAACGCTCAAAAACGGGGGCTAATTCTAGAAACGCGAGATACCGAAGTCAAAGATCGGGTAGTTCTAGACTTCGGTAAAAAGAGTATATGCTTTGCCTTCGAAAGTGCTGCGCTTTTTTTGATGCACATTCGATTGATGTGGAGACAAAATGACGAATAAAAAAGTGGTTGTGTTCGCAACGGGCGGCACCATTGCCATGAAGTTTGATGAAGTCAAAGGCGGTCTTGTACCCGCTTGTTCGGGCGAGGATTTGGCGTGCGCCGTGCCCGGCCTTAAAACGGTAGCCGAACTCGAATTCGTGCAGTTTGCCAATGTGGCGTCTTGCGAGATGACGCCCGAAAAATGTTTGGCATTGCGAAAAGTTATCGATCAGGCGTTAGCTCGCGAAGACGTCACGGGCGCGATTGTGACGCACGGCACGGATACGCTAGAAGAAACCGCTTATTTTTTAAGTCTGACGCACGATAGCGTCAAACCTGTCGTTTTGACGGCCGCGATGCGAGGGGCAGATGAAACGAGTTCCGACGGCCCGATGAATATTCTTTGCGCGGTGAAGGCGGCAGCTAGCGACGCCGCTCGCGGCTTGGGTGTCCTCGTTTGCTTAAATGAGACGCTTCATGCGCCCTCCGAAGTCACCAAAACCCATTCGGCAAATCCCGCGACATTTGAGTCGCCTTGGTGGGGTCCCGTGGGTTATGTCGATAGCGACCGCGTCATCATTCGTAGAACGCCTAAACCCGAAAAACACTTCAGACCCGAAGCTTTAACGGCGCGCGTCGACTTAATTAAAGCGATGACGGGTTCAGGGCGCGAATATATCGATTTCGCGGTCGAAGAAGGAGCCAAAGGGATCGTGATCGAAGGGTTCGGGCGAGGCAATATCCCGAGCCGAATGGTCGAAGGCATCCGTGAGGCCGTTCAAAAAGGTGTCGCGGTCGTGATTTCGACGCGCGCTACCGGGGGCCGCGTTTTAGACGTCTACGCGTATCCGGGGTCTGTCACCGATACGAGGCGCGCGGGCGCCGTTATGGGAGGTGAAGTGACGGCCCCCAAAGCGCGCCTAAAACTCATGCTCGCGCTATCTCAAAAGCCGGAGCTCGCGAAAAATCGCGACGCGCTCGAAGCGATTTTTGATGTTTAAATAGGGCAATCGCTTATCGGATTCGGGCGAGCCGGCCATTAAACAGGTATAGTTTGACTTTTTTCGAAGTTTTCGGAGTTTTGCGTTATGGCGAAAAAAGGCCTCTTTCACCAAGCGATGCCCTTGATTACGGGCGGGTCGCTTGTTAAGCAAATTTTGGTGGCGCTCGTTTTGGGTTGCGTTCTCGCATGGGCGGCGCCCAACGCCGCTGCCGCTTGCGGCTTCCTAGGCACGATTTTTATTTCCGCTTTGAAGGCGGTCGCCCCCGTCCTCGTGTTCGTGCTCGTTGCGGCCGCGATTGCTAACCACGGTGTGGAAACTTCGTCACAGATGAAGCCCGTCTTGGTCTTATACGTCTTCGGCACGTTTGTAGCCGCGTTATCTGCCGTACTCGCGAGCTTCATCTTCCCGGTTTCGA
>DNBE01000076.1 GCA_003543795.1 Sutterella sp. | reverse complement strand
ATGCCGATCGAAGGCTATATCGACTTCATCAAAGTTTTCATGATGATTGTCCACGACGCGTTAAGCTAAACCGATATCTCTTACTTTTTGAGAAGAAGCGCCTTTTTCTATTATGGAAAAGGCGCTTTAACTTGCATAAGTTACAATGCGCAAAAGAAAAATTTGCAAAAACTATCATTAGCCATGCTTCGCTTTCTTCAAAATTACGCTTTAGAACTGACCGCGATTGCCATTTGCATACTGCTTGCGGCCTTTTTTACCTATTGGATAAGGGTTGCGGCGCGGCGCGCCGCGAAAGCCGCGAAAACGCCTTTGTCTCGCAAAATAGCGAGTTTTTGGGGGACGACCGAAGCGTTTGTGATGTTGATGAGTATTAACGCCGCGGGCTTCGTTTTTGCGTGGATTGTGGCCGCGCCCGCGTTTCGCTGGTACCCGAAACCCGGTCCTTACACCATCGATCGCCTTTTTGCCGAAGTCGCAATCGCGCTTTTCGGGTATTTGGTTTTACAAAATTTCTTTATCGGTAGCCTCGGACCGAAAGTTTTCGGGAAAGTTCTTCGCGCGCTTTATGCCGTCATTTTTTGGGTAATTGCCGCCATCGTAATCGCGGGCATGATGCCCGTGACGGTTAAGACGCTATCAGCCATAACCCTTCCGATCGCAAGCGGCAAAGTCGACCTTTGGGAAGCGATGGCGGGCACGATTACGGTCATTTTCTGCCTTTGTGCCGCCAATTGGCTCGCGCGCTTAACAACGCGCGCCGTGGAAGCCGCGCACGAAATGACGCCAAACGCCAAAATCGTGCTTGCGCGTCTTTTACGAATCGCGATTTACGCCCTTGCCGTTGTCTTTGCTTTGGGTGTCGCAGGAATCGACTTAACGGTGCTCTCCGTTTTAGGCGGCGCGATCGGCGTCGGTGTTGGCTTCGGGCTTCAAAAGATTGCCGCTAATTACATCTCGGGCTTCATTATTTTGGCGGACAAGTCGGTCAAAATCGGCGATTTGGTCGAAGTCTCGGGCTTTAACGGGACCGTCAAAGAAATCAATACGAGATATAGCGTCATTCGTAATTTAGCGGCTGAGGAACTCATTGTCCCGAACGAAAACTTCATTACGGGTGCCTTTAAAAACCTTTCTTACACCGAGACTTCGACCGTGCAATCGATTGTCTTTACGGTGGCTTACGGCGCGGATGTCAACGCCGCGATTGATATCGCGATTGAGGCGGTCGGAAGCCAAGCGGGACTTCTACCCGATAAAAAGCCGTCAGCCTACGTTTCGGCTTTGGGAGATGACGGGGTCGATATTACGGTCTGGTTCTGGGTGGCCGAACCTCAAAAGGGGACGGCGAGGATTCGTTCGGGCGCTTATCGCGCGGCGCTTGACGCCTTTAAAGCCAAAGGCATCGATATTCCGTATCAGACGCGAGACATCCATGTCTCGGGAAGCCTCGCGATTAATAAAGGTAAATAAGTTAGAAAAACCACGAAGGAAAAAAGCTCGGGTTTTGGCCCGAGCTTTTGCGTTTGAGATTTTTTTTAAGCCTTCTCGTAGTGCAAAAACGCGTAACTAAAGGGGTGCGCGTCGGTTGCGGGGAAGGTTTCTTCCTCAACAAGCGTCCAGCCTGTGGTGTCGAAACTAAAGAACGCGTCTCCCTCGAAATCCGCGTTAATGCGCGTGATATAGGCTTCGTCGCAAAGAGAAACGGTTTGCGCGTAAAGGCTCGCGCCTCCCATGATGAAAGCCAAGGGCGCGTCTTTGACGAGCGCGAGAGCCGCCTCAATCGTCGGGACGACTTCGGCGCCGGGCGCCGCGTAGTCGGTTTTTGAAGTCACGACGATATTGCGTCTTCCGGGTAACGCCTTCGGTAACGACTCGAACGTTTTACGCCCCATGATGACGGGTTTACCGAAAGTCGTCGTCTTAAAGTGCTTTAAATCCTCAGGCAAGTACCAAGGAATTTGCCCCTCTCGGCCGATAACGCCGTTTCGGGCGTGCGCGACGATAAAAGCTAAACGCATCTTAAGTTTCACCTTTTAAACAGCAACCGGCGCCTTAATGTGCGGCCAGGGGTCGTAACCCGTAATTTCGAAATCTTCGAATCGATAATCGAAAATGCTCTCCGGGCGCCGTTTAATCGTTAATTGCGGATAGGGGCGCGGTTCGCGCGACAGTTGCAATTCGACTTGTTCCATGTGGTTGGAATAGAGGTGGCAGTCGCCGCCCGTCCAAACGAAGTCGCCCACTTCTAAGTCGCATTGCTGCGCGAGCATATGCGTTAAAAGCGAATAGCTCGCGATATTAAAGGGGACGCCTAAGAAAATATCGCAGGACCTCTGATAGAGCTGTAACGATAACTTCCCTTGCGCGACATAGACCTGAAACATCATGTGGCAGGGCGGAAGCGCCATTTTGTCGAGTTCGGCTACATTCCAGGCGTTGACAATCATTCGTCTTGAATCGGGACGCGTTTTAATCGTTTCGATTAATTTCGCGATTTGGTCGTGAATCGTGCCGTCGGCCCCCTTCCAACGGCGCCATTGCACGCCGTAAACGGGGCCCAAGTTACCGTTTTCGTCTGCCCACTCGTCCCAAATCGAAACGCCGTTATCTTTGAGGTACTTGATGTTACTTTCGCCGTTTAAGAACCAAATGAGTTCGTGGATAATCGAGCGCAAGTGCAACTTTTTCGTCGTCACGAGAGGGAAACCCTCTTGAAGCGGGAAACGCATCTGGTAGCCGAAGACGCTTTTCGTGCCCGTACCCGTGCGATCGGTTTTGGTGACGCCGTTTTCATAGACGTACCGCATCAGGGTTTCGTATTGGTTACTAATCATGGGGCTTCTCCGAAAAATAATTTCTAGAAGATGAATTCGTTTTATTTTAATCTCTTTTGAAGTTTGGTTTTCGAGGACTCGGAAAGCCCTCTAAATGCGAATGATTTACGATATCGAAACAAAATTCGTGTATTCTCAAAACTATTCATTTAAGGGGTTTAAACCCCCTTGCGTTTTGATAAAAAACGCGACCGCAAAGGAAGGAAACGATGCAAAACTTCAGTTACGCGTATTTTGACGGTGTTTTTTACGATAATCGCAATCGAGCCGATGACCCGCTAACGATTCCGGGACTTGACGTCAATCAACTCGCCCAATTTAATCCGGGCAATCCGATCGAAGTCTTTGTTTCCGACCGAGGCTTTGTCGTCATGGATTCCGAAGCCGACCTTTTCGCGGCGCTTGCCGCCTACTACGCGCGCGTCGCGGACGACTCCTGCGGCAAATGTACGCCTTGCCGCGCGGGCTCCAAAATCGTCGCTCGCGCGTTCGAGAAAGCCCTAAAAGGGGACGAGAAGGCGTTTGACGCGGCCTACCTTACGGAAGTTCTTAACCACATGCGCGAAACAAGCCTTTGCGGAATCGGGCAGACGGCGCCCGTCGCGCTTTTGGGTGCCCTGCAATATTGCCCCGAAATCTTCGAGCATCCGACAACGAAAGCAGCCGAGAATTTTTACGCGCTCTCGACTGCGCCTTGCATCGAAGCGTGTCCCGCGCACGTCGAAGTTCCGAAATATATCGACGCGATTAAGGAAGGGTCGCCTGAAGATAGCGTGACGACGCTTCTTGAACACTATCCTTTAATCGGTTCTTGCGGTCGCGTTTGCGTGCGCTATTGCGAGCGCGCGTGCAGAAGAGGTCAGGTTGACGCTCCCGTTAATATCAAAAACTTAAAGCGCTACGCGGCGGACGCCAGCGGACCCGTGAGCGCCTTTTTTAATCCCAAAGAAATGCCCGCCCTTACCAAAACCGCCAAAGTCGCGGTTGTAGGCGCGGGGCCCGCGGGGATTAATTGCGCGTACCACTTGCTACGCATGGGATACCCGACTGATATCTTCGAAGCCCACGGACACGCGGGCGGCATGGCACTAACCGGCATCCCGCACTATCGACTTCCGAACGGGTTACTCAA
>DNBE01000121.1 GCA_003543795.1 Sutterella sp. | reverse complement strand
AAGCTTTTTTTATTTTATTTTATTTTTCATCCATTGATAAAACAGCTAAAAAAGCTTCCTGTGGTACTTCAACACTACCAACCATCTTCATACGTTTTTTTCCTTCTTTTTGTTTTTCAAGAAGTTTACGCTTTCGCGTGATATCGCCGCCATAGCATTTGGCGAGAACGTTCTTGCGAAGCGCTTTGACGTTTTCGCGCGCGATGATATTGGCACCTATCGCGGCTTGAATCGCGACGTCATACATCTGTCGCGGAATGAGGGAACGCAACCTTGTTACGATTTCGCGACCGCGATAAACGGCGTTCGCGCGATGCACGATCGAGGAAAGCGCGTCGACTTTGTCGCCGTTGATCAGCATATCGACTTTAACGACGTCGGCCGCGCGATAGGACTTAAATTCGTAATCCATCGACGCGTACCCGCGCGTTAAGCTCTTTAAGCGATCGAAAAAGTCTAGGACGATTTCGGCTAACGGCAATTCGTAGGTCAATTGCACTTGACGCGCGTGATAAGCGAGGTTGACCTGAATCCCGCGCTTATCGTTACAAAGTTTCATCACGGTGCCCACGAACTCGTTTGGCACAAAAATCGTCACCGTCTCAATCGGTTCGCGAATTTCCGCAATTCTTTCAACGGGCGGTAACTTCGAGGGGTTTTCAACGAGAACCGTCTCCCCGTCCGTTTTCAGGACTTCGTAGACAACGGACGGCGCAGTCGTAATCAAATCCATCCCGTATTCGCGCTCGAGCCGCTCTTGGACGATATCCATGTGAAGTAGGCCCAAAAACCCCGCTCTGAACCCGAAGCCTAAAGCTTGGCTTACTTCTGGCTCGAAATGAAGCGACGCGTCATTTAATTGTAATTTGGTAAGCGCGTCTCGAAGCGCGTCATATTGATTACTTTCAACGGGATAAAGGCCCGCGAAAACTTGAGGCTTAATTTCTTTAAAACCAGCCAACGGTTTAGATGCGGGTTTTTGCGCGTGGGTAATTGTGTCACCCACTTTCGCGTCTTTGAGTTCTTTAATGCCCGCAATCACAAAGCCTACTTCGCCGCTAGCCAATTGCTCGCAAGTCTCAGACTTCGGCGTAAATTTTCCGACGCTTTCCACCCAATAGGTCGCGCCCGAAGCCATCAGCATGATTTTGTCTTTAGGCGCGATTTTGCCTTCGACCACGCGAACGAGCATGACGATTCCGACGTAGTTATCAAACCAGCTATCGATAATGAGGGCTTGAAGCGGATGGGCGTCATCGCCTTCGGGAGGCGGGACTTTGGTGACGACCGTCTCCAAAATCTCGTCAATCCCCATCCCCGTTTTTGCCGAAGCCAAAACGGCGTCCGAGGCGTCAATCCCGATCACGTCCTCGATTTCAGCGCGAACGGCATCAGGATTGGCGCTAGCTAAATCAATCTTATTTAGAATCGGCAAGACTTCGACACCCAAGTCGATTGCCGTATAGCAATTGGCAACCGTTTGGGCTTCGACGCCTTGAGAAGCGTCGACGACTAAAAGCGCGCCTTCGCAAGCAGAAAGAGACCGCGAGACCTCGTAGGAAAAGTCGACATGCCCCGGGGTATCGATGAGGTTTAGCTCATAGACTTCGCCGTCTTTAGCACGATACTTTAAGGCTGCCGTTTGGGCTTTAATCGTAATCCCGCGCTCTTTTTCTAAATCCATCGAATCCAAAACCTGCTCGCTCATCTCGCGACCGGAAAGGCCGCCGCAACGCTCGATGAGGCGATCGGCAAGGGTTGACTTGCCGTGATCGATATGAGCGATAATCGAGAAGTTTCGGATGCGTTTCATGGCGTTAAAGTTGCGTGACTTCGATACCCGCGCGGCGTAAGAAATTAAGTCCCGCGTCGTCGCGATAGATTTCGTGGTAGTAAACGTGCGTGATGCCGCACTTTTGAATCAGAAGCGCGCAATGAATGCAAGGCGAATGCGTGATAAAAATCGAAGCGTCTTGCGAAGAGTAGCCGTTTTGGGCAAGCTTCGCAATCGCGTTTAATTCCGCGTGCTGGACTTCGGGGCGTGTGACAAGCTTACCGTCGACTTCGATTTCGCAGCAATTGTCGTAACCCGTCGGCATCCCGTTCCAACCGAACGAAATAATGGAATGGTTTTTAACGATAACGCAACCGACTTTTAAGCGTTGCGCGTAACTGCGTTTCGCGGTTAAAAGCGCGATTTGCATATACATCTCGTTGTCTTTTTTAATGTCCATGATTTACTCCGCGCGCCTAAAGATAAGAGTCGCGTTCGTGCCGCCGAACCCGAATGAATTTTTCATAGCGTAGGAAATCGCGAGCTTTCTTGCGCCATCGGCACAATAATCAAGCCGACAAGCTTCATCTTTCTCGAAAAGATTAATCGTCGGCGGAACAATGCCTTCATGAATGGCAAGCACCGTAAAGACCGATTCGAGGCCGCCCGCGCCGCCTAAAAGATGCCCCGTCATGGATTTCGTGGAACTCACAACCAGGTTTTGCGCGGCGTCTCCGAACACCGCTTCAATCGCGGCGCTTTCGTTCGCGTCTCCCACCGAAGTAGATGTTCCGTGCGCGTTAAGGTATTGAATGGCATCGGGCCTAATCCCTGCGCTTTTAAGCGCCAAGCGCATACTTCTTTCGGGGCCTTCTTGAGAAGGCGTCGTAATGTGGTAGGCATCGCTACTCATACCATAGCCCGCCAAGGTCGCGTAAATTTTGGCGCCGCGTGCAAGAGCGTGCTCTTTTTCTTCCAAAATAAGAACGCCAGCGCCTTCGCCGATGACAAATCCGTCACGATTTTTCTCAAACGGTCGGCTCGCAGTCTTCGGGTCGTCGTTTCTGCGCGATAGCGCATGCATATTGTCAAAGCCCGCGACCGCTAAAGGCGTGACAAGCGCGTCAGCCCCGCCAGCCATCATAATGTCGGCTTCTCCGCAAGCGATGATGCGACCGGCTTCGCCGATTGCGTGAAGACCCGTCGCGCAAGCCGACACATGGCTCAAAGACGGGCCTTTAAGTCCGTAGCGGATACTTAATAGGCCGTCTACCATATTGCCGATAATCCCGGGAATCATAAAGGGCGAAATGCGTCTCGGCCCTTTTTGTAGGAGGGACTGCGCGTTTTCGGTCATGACTTCGAGGCCTCCGATACCCGACCCCACAGCCACGCCGAACCGTTCGGGGTCAAAGGAGACTTTGTCGAGCCCGGCGTCTTCAAAGGCTTGAATACCCGCGGCTGTACCGAAATGGATAAAGCGATCGTAGCGACGAGCTTCTTTAGGATTGATGTAGGTAACGGGGTCGAAATTTTTGACTTCGGCCGCGATTTGGCAACCGAAGTCGGTTGCGTCAAACCTCGTAATCGGACCGACGCCGCTTACGCCATCCAAGGCGTTTTGCCAGGCTTCGCGAACGCTGTTTCCAATCGGGCAAATGACACCGAGCCCTGTAATAACGACTTCACGCATGGGTAAATCTCATGACATAAAAAAGAAAATCCCCGTTAGCGCTTACCCTTTTTATGGGGTACCGACGGGGACCTGCGTATCTAGTAGTAGACGCGCAATGTTACTTCACGTTGGCTTTGATGTAATCGATAGCCTGTTGAACCGTGCGAAGCTTTTCTTGCTGGTCGTCGGGAATCTCAATCTTGAAATTGTCTTCGAACGCCATCACGAGTTCGACCGTATCAAGTGAGTCGGCACCGAGATCTTCGATGAAAGCAGATTCGTTTTTAATATCAGCTTCGTTAATGCTAAGCTGCTCGGCAATGACTTTTTTGACGCGCTGCTCAAGATCGTCCATGTGTTTTACTCCATAAAAAATATCCAACTCGGGGTCTTGCCCGAGGGGGAAGTATCAAGAATTTCTAAATCTGTCGCATTGTATCAAAGCTAGGCCGCGTTTGGTAGCAAATGCCCTCTGTAGACCTAAAACTTTAATGGCAAACGAGCGCGCCGCTCACGGTTAAAGTGACGCCTGAAATATAGGCCGCCGCGTCGCTAGCTAAAAAGAGAACGGCGTTAGCGACATCTCGCGTCGTGCCGTACCGCGCTAGCGGAATGCTCTTTAAGATTTTCTCTTGGATTTCAGGCGGTAGAGCCTGCGTCATTGCCGTATCGATAAAACCGGGCGCAACGGCATTTACCGTAATCCCGCGAGGTCCTAACTCTTGGGCAAGGGTTTTGGTCATCGCGATCAGCCCCGCTTTAGAAGCCGAATAATTGGCTTGACCGGCGTTACCCGTTAAACCGACGACACTCGCCATATTAATAATGCGACCGCTTCTTGCCTTCATCATGGGACGCATAAAATAGCGAGCCACGCGAAAAGCTCCCGTTAAGTTGGTCGACAGTACCGATTCGAAATCCTCATCCTTCATCCGAAGCGCGAGCGTATCGCGCGTAATGCCCGCGTTATTGACGACGATATCGACGAAAGGCAAGTCGGATAATTGCGCGTCAAGCGCTTGGGGAAGTTCCGGATCTGTGACATTCGCGATCACGGCAGCGCCTTTATCACCCAACGTTTGGGCTAAGGCTTCACGAGATGTTTCATCGATTGCCGTCCCGATCACAAAAGCGCCCGACTCAATAAAGGCTTTGGCGATTTCTAGGCCGATACCGCGTGTGGCACCCGTAATGAAAACGCATTTCCCTAAAAACGCGTCTTTAGCAAAAGTCTCATTCATAGATTCGAATAGGCGCGGAAACCTCTGCATTTATGCAGGGGAGGAGCGCCGTACCTCCGTTAAAAAGGTTGTTTTGCGATTGACAAGACGGAGCCT
>DNBE01000094.1 GCA_003543795.1 Sutterella sp. | reverse complement strand
ACCCACGCCGCCCAAGCGCACCGGTTCGACGCTATCCTTCACGAGACGCGCGATGGTGACGTCCCCTCCGACGGGTTTCGCGCCTTCAGCCACAACGATTAACGAATGGCGTTTACCTAACGATTGACGTTCTTTAATCGTCGCGACAACGCTTTCGAACTTATAGGGAATTTCGGGAACCAAAATAACGTTTGCCGTGCCGGCAATACCGCTTTGCATCGCAATCCAGCCCGAATTGCGTCCCATCACTTCAAGGATCATCACGCGGTGGTGCGACTCGGCGGTCGTCAAGAGCCTGTCCAGCGACTGCGTCGCGATATCGACGGCGGTATCGAAACCGAACGTTCTTTCGGTGCAAGCAACATCATTATCAATCGTCTTCGGGCAAGCGACGATTTTGATGCCGCACTTATCGGCGAGTTCTTTACCGATATTCATCGTGCCGTCGCCGCCGATCAAAATGAGTGCCTCGATGTCATACTTCTTCATGTTTTTGATGACGTTTTCGTGGCGATCTTCAAACACGACTTCGTCGCCCACATGGCGAGCGAATTTAAAAGGATTATCTCGGTTGGAACTGCCGAGAATCGTGCCGCCGCGCGAAACGATATTAACGAGGTCGGAATGGTTGAGCTCGACGATATTTTCGTTAATCAAGCCGTTAAATCCGTTCATGACGCCGTACACTTTGCAATCTTCGTTTAAAAGCGTTTTCGCGGCACCGCGAATAACGGCATTGAGACCGGGGCAATCGCCCCCGCAGGTCAAAATCGCAAATTTGCGAGAACCGGCCATAAGTTTCTCCTTGAATTCCAGACAATCTATGAAAAAGGACGTCTTTTTCCGAGACATCCGTTAGCCCTTGGGCTTAATAAGTAGCATTATAGGGAAATCTGATGAATTTTTAGGCAAATTGGGCGAAAATATCTTCTATCATCGATACCTAAAACATCGGCACCGCCCTGACCTCGGTTTTAGGTAACGGAGGAAATTTTTTAAGACTTCTCGGAGATATTGAAATGGATGCCTATAGCATGCTTTTAACGAGACGCGCTTGTCGCGCTTATAAACCTGACCCCGTTCCAGAAGAGCTTCTTGAAAAAGTGCTTGTCGCGGGTTCTTTTGCGCCGAGCGCCATGGGACGACAACCTTGCAAGATTCTCGCGGTAACCGACAAAGCTTTGCGTGACGAGTTGATGAAAGATAACGCCGCTATTTTAGGAAATCCCGATTCAGACCCCTTTTACGGCGCGCCCGTCGTTCTCGTGGTTTTAGCCGACGCCTCATTACCGACTCGCGTCTATGACGGGTCGCTCGTGATGGGAAATCTCTTAAACGCGGCACACGCGGTCGGCCTGGCCGGCTGTTGGATTCACCGAGCTCGCGAAACCTTTGAAATGCCTCGTTGGAAAGCTTTTTTGACCGAGCACGGTATCGAAGGCAACTGGGAAGGCATCGGCAATTGCATCTTGGGATTCCCCGCGCAGCCGTTACCCGCGCCTTCGCCTCGTAAAGCCGACATGATTTGTTGCTTCTAAAAAGAAAAACGCTCGAACTTTTTCGAGCGTTTCTCTTTACTAAAGACTTAAAAAGATTAAGCCTTCGCTTCCTGACCTTGGCGAGCCTTGATCGCTTCTTGCGTCTTCTTCGGGTCGACATGCACGCCCGCTAAACGCGCTTGGATAAGCGTCGCGACGTTGGGAAGAGCGACGTTATAGGCAAAGCCCTTCGCCACGAGTTCTTTCAAGAGATCTTGGAATTCGAAGAAGATGCGTTCGCGACGCACGCGTTCTTCGAGAATCAAACCGGCAAAATTCACGAAACGAATCGTGTGATAGATACCGTCATCGGCGAGTTCGGAATGAACGACGTCGATTTGGTCGCAGACCCAAACGTTTTGCTGCTTTTGAGCTTGCGCTTCGGGCGCGGGTTTGACTTCAGTGACTTCTGTAGCTTTCGTATTTTCGGCCATAGTATTGAACCTCTAATGTTTAAATGTACTTATTTTAACCTTGCGAATCGCGTTCTGCGACTTTTTTCCCGATACCCGCGATTTTCTTAACGAGTACTTTATCGATTTTGCGTCCGTCCATATCGACGACTTCAAAGCGCCAACCGCCGAGCGTCACGATATCGCCCGTGTGCGGCATGTGGCCGGTTAACCAAATAATCATGCCGGCAAGCGTATTGAAGTGCCCCTCGCTATCTTCGGGCAAGTCTTTAAGCTCAAGAAGGTCCGTAAATTCGGGAACGGGAATCATACCGTCAAGTAGGAGCGAGCCGTCTTCTCGGCGAACGACCCAAGGATCTTCGTCCACGTCGGGCTTAAATTCACCCGCGATGGCTTCAAGAACGTCTTGGGGCGTCACAAGACCTTGAACGGCGCCGTATTCGTCGATGACAAGCGCTGTCGGAACGTCCGTTTTTCTAAACGTATTTAAAAGTTGCATCCCGTCGATCGTTTCGGGGACGTAAACCGCGGGCGCCAAACCTTCGGCAAAATCGACTTCCCCTTTTTCGACAAGTTGTCGTAAAAGCGTTCTTGTCGAGCAAAAGCCTCGGACTTCATCGAGCGACCCTGACGCGACGGGAAGTCGCGCGTGGTTTGAATGGATCAATTTTTCTAAGTTCGTTTGAGGCGGGTCGTCTAAATCAATCCAGACAATTTCGCTTTCGGGCGTCATCAACGTGCCGACCGTACGGTCGTCGAGCCCGAAAACGTTTTTCACCATATCGCGTTCGGTTTCCTCAATCGCGCCCGATTCGCTACCTTCATCGAGCATGGCATGAATTTCTTCTTCGGTAACGGCAGGTTCTTTGACGCTACGTTCCCCGAAAAGCCCTAAAACGGCATCGGTCGAAAAAGCGAGAAAACGCACGAAGGGGTGCACCACCCAAGAAAGGGCGCGTAGCGGCCCGATAACCCGACATGCGATGCCTTCGGGGTTGATTTGGCCCAAGCGTTTGGGAACGAGTTCGCCGAGCACGATAGAAAAGTAAGTCACGGCGATGACCACGACGACAAGCGCCGCGCCGCCCGCGATTTCGGCGGCAAGCCCCGCCTCAGCCAAGAGTTCGCTCAAGGGCTCGGCCAACGCGTACTCGCCCACGATACCCGAGCAGATGCCGATTGTCGTGATACCGACCTGGATAGCCGAAAGGGCGCGTGTCGGCTCTTCGGAAACTTTCAAGACGGCTTGCGCTCGTTTATCGCCTTCTTGCGAGCGAGCGGCTAAGCGCGAACGGCGAGACGCGACAATCGCGATTTCGCTCATCGCAAATAGCCCGTTTAAAGCTATCAGTCCGAGAAGAATCAGTAATTGAGTCCAAGTATTCATGGTCATGCTCGAAACGATTTAAAAGTTCTGTTCGATAAGTTCGATTAAGCCCGTTAACGCTCGATCGACGGTCGCTTCCCTGACGGCCGCGCGATCTCCCGCGAAATGTTCGACGACCGCGACAGGCGCTTTGCCTTTTTCTTGCCAAGCAAGGCACACGGTGCCGACGGGTTTGCCCGGAACGGCGCCCCCCGGCCCCGCGATACCGCTCACCGCAACCGCGTAATCGGCGCCTGAAACTTCTAGGGCACCGGCCGTCATCTCTTTGACGGTCTCGCTACTTACGGCGCCCTTCGTATCAAGCGTTTCTTTTTTAACGCCGAGAAGCTTTGTCTTCATCTCGTTACTATAAGTGACGAACCCCGCCTCAAACCAGGCCGAAGAGCCGGCAATCGCCGTCATCGCGAAGGCGATTCCGCCGCCCGTACAAGACTCGGCGCAAGTGACTTTACGATTTTTTCGGACGAGTTTTTCGCCCAAAACGCGCGCTTTTTCAAAAATGGCTTCTTGGTTCATCTTCATTACAAAAAGGTTAGAGCGGCATAAAGCACCATCGCGCTATAAGCGCCCGCGACGAAATCGTCAGCCATAACGCCGAAGCCGTTGGTAACTTTCTCATCAAAATATTTCGCGGGCCAGACTTTAACGATATCGAAAAATCGAAACACCGCGAACGCCGCTAAAAGCCAAATCGGCTCAAACGGCACGAAAAGGGCCGCGATCCAAACGCCTAACACTTCGTCAATCACAATACTCGGATGGTCGTGAACGCCCGCGTCTTTCCCGGTCACTTCGCACGCCCACACACCGATGACAAAGATCGCGAAAGTAATCCCCCAAAGTAAAACCTTCGAGGATAGGAAAGCGCAACCCGCGTAAAGCGCGATGCCTAACGCCGACCCCCAAGTCCCGGGCGCGGGCTTTAAAAGCCCCGCGCCGAACCCGGTCGCCAAAAAGTGCGAGACTTTCGAGAACACGAATCCCGCGCTCAAAGGTTTCGGACGAAGTCGATATTTTTTAAGCATGTAACGAAACCCTGTGTTCGTAGCCCTTAAGACTATCCAACGCGTTTTGCGTCTCGGCACTTAAATGTAAGATTTCGAGACCGGGTTCACGCGTCACGACGCCGACACGTGTAACGGGTATTGCGGCAGTTGAGAGCGCCTTAAAGGCCTCTCGGTATTGAGGGGCCGCGCAAAAAACGAGTTCGTAGTCGTCACCTCCTGCCAAAATCGCGCGCTCGATACCGAAAGTCCCGAGCTCCCCTTCTTGGTTTTGCAACTCGCGATGAACGGGAAAGGACGCAAAATCAAGTCTTGCGCCGACGCCTGAGGCTAAAAGAATATGGTTTAAGTCGGAGATAAAGCCGTCCGAAACATCACAAGCGGCCGACACCCTGTCCGCGATCTTTTGCCCGAGGGCAAGTCTTGCTTCGGGTCTTATCAAACGCTCTAAAAGCGCGTCAGGAATCGCTTTACCTGCTTTCTTTAGGGTAAGCGCCGCGCCCGCCAAGCCCAGATAACCCGTAACCCAAATATCGTCGCCGGAAACGGCGCCCGCGCGTGTCACGCGCGCGAAAGGCTCCCCGAAAGCCGTAATCGAGATGCTTAAAGGCGCGCCTTCGGGTAGCGCGACGGTA
>DNBE01000118.1:823-5287 GCA_003543795.1 Sutterella sp. | reverse complement strand
TTCATGGACGCGATGGCGCTCCCGAAGGGAACGCCTGAAGAAAAGGCTGTGAGGTCTGAAGCGATGCAAGCCGCGCTCAAATCCGCGGCGCTTATCCCCCTTGAGGTCGCGAAGGTCGCGTTATCCGTCATGCCCTACGCGAAATTTTTAGCCGCAAACGGCAACAAAAACGCCGTCACCGACGCGCTCGTGTCCGCGATGTGCGCGAGAACGGCCGTTTTGGGTGCCCTTTTAAATGTCGAAATCAATCTCGGAGGCATCCGTGACGAAGCCTTCGTAGCCGACACTCGCGCCTCTGTCGCGAGTTTGCGCGCGAGCGCCGTTAGTGCCGAGCGCGAGATTTTAGATAGCGTCACGCTTTAAAGATTTTTTTAACGACCGTACTTTTTCGAAGGAGAAACGAACCATGAGTAAAGTCGTCGAATGTATCCCCAACTTTAGTGAAGGCCGCAGAATGGACGTTATCGACGCCATCAGCGACGCGATTCGTTCCGTCGAAGGCGCCAAGCTCATTAACGTCAATGTCGAAGCTAGCTACAACCGCTGCGTTCACACGATTATCGGCGAACCGAACGCCGTAATCGAAGCAATGTTCCGCGCTTGCAAAAAAGCCGTCGAATTAATCGACATGGAGAAGCACCACGGCGAACACCCGAGAATCGGCGCGATCGACGCCTCTCCCTTCGTTCCGGTCGAAGATGTCACGCTTGACGACTGCGTCGAGTACGCGAACATTTTAGGTAAACGCGTTGCCGACGAACTCGGCGTTCCGGTTTATCTTTATGAGAAAGCCGCGAAGAAACCCGAACGCGTCAAACTGCAAAACATCCGTCACCCCGAATACGAAGGTTTAAAGGAATTAATCG
This sequence comes from Sutterella sp., assembly GCA_003543795.1. GTDB lineage: Bacteria > Pseudomonadota > Gammaproteobacteria > Burkholderiales > Burkholderiaceae_F > Aphodousia. The sequence goes on along the minus strand of DNBE01000118.1, from coordinate 4,421 downwards.
ACAAGCCCGAATGGAAGCCCGATTACGGTCCCGCGAAGATGCACCCGACGGCTGGCGCCATGCCCCTTGGCGTTCGCGGCCCGATGGTAGCTTTCAACATTTCGCTTAACACCCCCGACGTGAAGATTGCAAAGAAGATCGCCCAAGCCTTCCGTGAAGCCAAGGGCGGCTATCAAGACGCTCGCGCGATGGGTGTGTACCTTGAAGACCGCAAGATTACGCAGGTGAGCTGCATGATTAATCCGCAGGTCGTTCCCCTTTATCGCATTATCGAAATGGTGCGCTCCGAAGCCCGTCGTTACGGCTTACAGGTGATCGGCACCGACGTTTGCGGTATGGTGAGCCGTCAGGCGTTGATGGATTGCTGCGAGTACTACATGCAGCTTGAAAACTTCGACCGTAAAGCTCAGACGCTCGAGGAATTCCTTTAATCAAAGAGGAGGCCATCTATGGCTAAAGAAGGTAATTGGATTGAGGAATGCCCCTTTCCTGTCAAAGGCTGTGATAAGGACGGCACCTTGATCTTCATTAACGCTCGCGCGGCTAAGAACGCGGAACGCGCAGGCGGTAAAGGCTTAATCGGTAAGAGCATTTTCCCGTGCCACAAGCCCGCTTCGGTGGAAAAATTCAAGATGCTCGTCGCGCAGGGCAAAATCAACGCTTACACGATTGAAAAAGGCGGCGTCAAAAGCCTCGTCTATCAGACGCCTTGGATTGAAGACGGCGAAGTCAAAGGCATGGTCGAATTGACGATGCCGTTACCTGACAATATGCCGCACTATAAGAGAGACTAAGTCCTCTGTCCTCAAAAAGTCAGCCGCCCGAGAAATGCTTTTTCGGGCGGTTTTTTATGACTTTTTTTCTTGGTAATCGGTAGACTACCGATAAGTATTTAACGCTAAAAAAGGAATTTCTTATGGAACAAAATCTGATTTCGATGGTAGACGACGCGACGTTTGACGACTTTGTCGCCAAAGCCGACAAACCGATTCTTTTAGCGGTCGGCGCCTCCTGGTGCCCGGACTGCCAAAGAATCCGTCCGTTTTTTATGAAGTTCGCGCAAAATTTCGCAGATAAACTTATTTTCGCGAGCGCGGATTTCGATACCTCTCCGAATTTAAAGAGCCGCTTTGATATCCAAAAAATCCCGACCCTTTTTGTCATCCGCGAAGGTAAAGTCGTCGACACTTTAATCGAGCCCAAAGAAATCGCGCTCTTTAAAGCCTTTGTCGAAAAAGCCTTAGCTCAATAATGAAAAGCTTATAAAACGAAAAAGGAGCGTTTTATAACGCTCCTTTTTTATTCATTGAAGTCTTTAATCAAGGCCGTGTCTTTGGCGCAAGCGCTCGATCCCTAGCGCGTCATAGCGCTCAAAGGGCTGATGAATCCAGGGATTGCCTTCCAAGAATTCGACATAATAGTCGGGCTTTAGGAGCGAGCGCGCTTTAAGCCACAAAACTGCCGTACGGATTTCGGTTACGGCAGGATATTTTTTCTTTAAGTGGTCGATGACTTCGATAGCGGTCTTACCGGTATCGAGCATGTCGTCGACCAAAAGGAGCTTACCCGCGATATCGCCGCCCGTTTTGGTAATAAAGGTAGCGATATCGAGCGTACTTTGTTTTTTACCGGCTTCTTCACGGTAGGACGACGCGGCGAGAATCGCAAGCGGCATGTCATGCACGCGCGAGAAGATGTCGCCTACGCGCATGCCGCCTCGCGCCAAGCACAAAATCGTATCGAACTGATACCCCGATTCAGCGACTTGGAGCACAAGGCGCTCGACAAGGTCGTCATACTCTTCCTGAGAGATATAGATGTCATTCATGGTAAAAAACTCCGAAGGGTCAAAAGTGGTTACAAAAAAGGATTTCAAGCGGCACGCCTGAAATCCTTTTTACAAAAATTATTTAAAGAAGTCGGGTTCGAGCATAATGGTCTGCGAACGTTCGGGCCCTGTCGAAATCGCGACGATGGGGCAACCCGCGACTTCGGATAAACGCTTTAAGAACGCGCGTGCGGACGCGGGCAAAGCGTCAAAGTCCGTCACGCCGAAGGTCGGTTCTTTCCAGCCTGAGAAGTCTTCGTAAACGGGTTTACAACGAGACACTTCTTTGGCGCCCGCGGGCATGACATCGACCACTTTGCCGTCATACTCATAGCCCACCCCTAAACGCACGGTCTCGAGGCCGTCCAAAACGTCTAACTTCATAACGGCTAAGCCCGTCAAACCGTTAATTTGCACCGAGCGGCGCATCGCGGCCGCGTCAAACCACCCGCAACGACGGGGACGCCCCGTGACGGCGCCGTATTCAATCCCGCGATCGCGAATCATCTGACCGATGTCATCGAAAAGTTCCGTCGGGAAGGGGCCTTCGCCCACGCGCGTGCAATAAGCTTTCGTGATGCCGAGAACGCGGTCGATCCGATGGGCACCCACGCCAGCGCCTGTCGTCACGGCGCCCGCCGTCGTGTTCGAACTTGTGACAAACGGATAGGTTCCGTGGTCGATATCGAGCATAGAGCCTTGCGCGCCTTCAAATAAGAAGTGTTTTCCTTGGTCCATCAAGGTATTTAGCGTATAGGAGACGTCGATTGTCATCGCGCGAACGCGAGGCGCGGTCGCAAGGACCTCGTCGATGACCTTTTCAGGGTCCATCGGTTCGCTATGAAGATAATGCGTTAATTCGAAATTATGAAAGTCGAGCGCCGTTTTCACGCGTTCGGCAAAAAACGCTTCGTCAAAGAGGTCGCTGACGCGCACGCCGCGACGCGCGACTTTGTCTTCGTAGGCAGGACCGATGCCGCGCCCCGTGGTGCCGATTTTTTTGGCGCCCGCGGCTGCTTCACGCGCTTTATCAAGCGCGATGTGGTAGGGCATCACAAGCGTCGCGTTACCCGAAACAAAAATGCGGTCGAAAGCTTCGCAGCCAGCCGCGCGAAGGGTTTCGAGTTCCTCAAATAGCGCAAGCGGATTGATGACCACGCCGTTACCGAGGTAGCAAGGCATGCCCGGGTGCATGACGCCCGACGGAATCAGGCGAAGCACGGTCTTTTTGCCGTTAATCACAAGCGTATGACCCGCGTTATTGCCGCCGTTAAAGCGCACGACACCGTCGACGCCCGCCGTAAGCCAGTCGACCATCTTGCCTTTGCCTTCGTCACCCCATTGGGCGCCGACCACAACCACGTTCTTACTCATAAATCTGCCTTTCCTTTTTTCTTTGCTTCGCGCGAAGTTTTCGCGCGAGGCGACACTACGAACAACTGTTGCCCGAAACGCTTTTAGCGTAGAACGTCTCGAACTTTAAAAACCTTTCCTGAGCCAAATCGCGCTCACCCCGAAAATCACCAAAAAGAGTCCGACGCTTCGAACCGTTTTGGGGCTTGCCTCGGTGCCGATTTTGCGCGCCGTTTCAAGCCACTTATCGGGGGCGACGAACGGGAAAAATCCTTCAAGCACGGCCACAATCGCGACCGCGAGAAGGAAGACTTTTCCCGTCATGGACGTTTACCCGCCGAATAAATACGCTTTAAGAACGCGAAGAAGTCGCTTTCGCCGTCAACGACCATGATGTCGTTTTTGCCTTTGAAAGTC
>DNBE01000118.1:0-775 GCA_003543795.1 Sutterella sp. | reverse complement strand
TCTTATAAGCTTCGAGATTCCGATAAAAGCGTGCGAATTCGGGATTTTTCCCGAACGCTTCGGCGTAGGTCGCGTTAGCCGTCGAATCGCCTTCACCCTTTAATTGCTGCGCTTGGCGATAGGCTTGCGCCAAAATGATTTCTCTTTGGCGATCGGCGTCAGCCTTGATTTTTTCGGCTTCGGCGGCACCCGTGGAACGTTCTTCGGCGGCAACGCGCTTACGTTCGGCTTCCATACGCCTGTAAACGGATTCGGAAATTTCTGGCGTAAAGTCGACGCGTTTTAAGCGCACGTCGATTACTTCAACGCCCACGTCCAAAACGCGTTCTTGAAGACCCGTCTTGATTTCGGTCATGGCGACGTCGCGTTCACGAGACGTAATGGCGTTGACCGTCCGTTTATTGACCGTCTGGTTTAAAGCGTCGCGAAGGAGCGCGCTGATTCTATCGTTAGCCGCGTCCTCATTATTTTGAAAGCTCACCCAATACTTGCGCGCGTCAGCGATTCTCCACTTCACGAACGAATCGATCATGAGGTTTTTCTTTTCTGACGTTTGGATTAAATCCGCGTCGGGCGTATCAAGCGTCAAAATGCGCTTATCAAGATAGACGACCACTTGTAAAGGCGTCGGAAGCTTCACGTGAAGGCCGGGTTCATTTACCACTTCGCGCAATTCGCCCAAAGCGAAAACGAGCGCGTATTGGCGTTCGCCTACGGTATATAAGCAAAGTTTTGCCGCGAGAGCGACTAAAAAGATGAGCGCCGCAAAGAAGGT
>DNBE01000106.1 GCA_003543795.1 Sutterella sp. | reverse complement strand
TCTTATTTGGATTGCGTTATGAATCACGTTCCACGTATCGGTTTTGTTTCGCTCGGTTGCCCTAAAGCGCTCGTTGATACCGAAACGATTGTCGGGCGTTTGAAAACCTTGGGCTACGACACAGCCCCTGATTTCACCTCTGCCGATTTAGTGATTGTCAATACGTGCGGTTTTTTAAATGAGTCGGTCGCTGAAAGCCTTGAAGCCATTGAAGAAGCCCTTCAAGAAAACGGGAAAGTGATTGTCACGGGATGCTTGGGCGCAAGGAAAAATCCCGACAATACCGATTTCGTAACAACTCGGCTTCCGAAAGTTTTGGGTGTGACGCGCCCTGGCGCCTTTGACGAAGTGATCTCCTTGGTTCAAAAATTCGCGCCGATTGCGTCTACCGCCAAGCGTAACGCGGACTTCTCGTCCTTACATTTAACGCCCGCGCATTACGCCTACTTAAAGATATCGGAGGGGTGTTCGCACCATTGCACCTATTGCATCATCCCGAAACTGCGTGGGCCCCTTGTCTCGACGAGTGTTCGAGATAACCTCCTTCGTGCACAACGTCTCGTCCAATCAGGCGTTCGTGAACTTTTGGTCGTCAGCCAAGATACGGCTGCTTACGGTGCTGATTTAAAATTCGTGACGGGTTTTGATACTCAAAACCGTCCGACTCCGACCCGTATCCTCAACCTTTGCGAAAGGCTTGCCGAATTAAACGTTTGGGTAAGACTTCATTATGTTTATCCCTACCCGCAAGTCGACGCCCTGGTTGAATTAATGGCGCAAGGCAAAATTCTCCCTTACCTTGACGTCCCGCTTCAGCATGCGCATCCCCGGGTTCTCAAAGCGATGAAGCGTCCGGGCGATTCTGAAAAAACGCTCGAGAGGATTCTTACCTGGCGTCGCATCTGCCCCGATATCGCCATTCGCTCGACGTTTATCGCCGGGTTCCCCGGCGAAACCGAGTCCGAATTTCAATACTTACTTGATTTCATCAAAGAAGCGCAGCTCGATCGCGTCGGTTGCTTTGCTTATTCGCCTATTGATGGCGCCGCCGCAAACGACTTATACGAAGCGATACCCGATGAAGTGAGGCTCGATCGTCGTGAACGCTTTATGGCGCTTCAATCGCAAATTTCGGAAACAAAACTAAAAAATCGTATCGGTCAAACGCTTGAAGTCATGATAGACGAACCTGAAGACGATGAGGGTGTTGCCGTGGGTCGCACGAAGTATGACGCGCCCGAAATCGACGGTTTAACGTACGTCACAACCGACCGGCATTTAAATCCCGGCGATATTGTCAACGTTCAAATCACGCGAACCGAAGGGCCCGATTTAGTCGGTAAAGCGCTTTAAGTAGCGCTTAAAAAGAGATTTCGTCAAAGCCCCATAGAAAAGGGCTAAAAGCAGTAGCCAGACAAGGTAAGGGAAGACGGCCGATAACCCTGCGCCGTGTTGGCTTACCAAAAGAAGGGCTTTCGCGCCAGGCGTCGAAGGTAAAAACGCGGCTACGATATCGACCCAAAACGGAAAGTGTGAACCCGGAAAGACAAGTCCCGTTAAAAAGACGGAAGGGGCTGACGCCCCGATCACGCAAAGGGTGACGTAAAGTCTGTTACCTAAGAATAGCGAGAGCGCCACGGCTAGCGAAGCAATCGCGCACGCGAAACACGCGACCGTGATGACGGTAGCCAAAAGGTTACCTGAAGACGGTAAATCAAGGCAATACATACCGGGCCCTTCGATAAAAAGGCCCCAGAAAAAGATGACACTCGCAAAGGTTAAAAAGGTCGCAATCAATAATTTCGGTCGTTCGATGACGGCTTTCATCAAGGGTGAACCTAGGCCTAATTCAATCATTTCAGTCATGATGAGCGCGGATCCGAAAACCATCACGGATTGCAAAATGATGCAAACGACGATACTGACCGTAAAAGGTCCGTAGCCAGACGTCGGGTTAAATAGATTTTCCGAAGTAAAGGGGACGCCGACGGCAGCTGCGCGCATCACTTGCGCGCGATCTGCGCCTTTAAGTAGCAGTGTTTTCGCGGTTGCCGAAATCCCTTTTTGCATGGAAAGCGTCAAGACGCTCGCGTACACCGCGCGGCCTTTCGCGGGATAGGTCCCGTTACTAAAAATTTCAATCGCAGTGGGTTTCCCTTGATTTAAATCAACCTCAAAATTGTCGGGAATGACGACAAGGACGTCCGTTTCGCCGTTATGAACGAGAGCTTTTCCGGTCGCCAAATCATGCTCCACGCCATTCAAAGCGATAGCGGGGGAGGCGTCCATTTCGTCGATGAATTGTCTTGACGCCGTACTTCGATCTAAATCGACGACGGTTGTCGGAACGTCCGTAATGATTTCGTTAAAGTAAGGCCACGTATAAAACGTGATGTAAAAAGCGCAAGCGGCACAAAAAATCAAAGCCGTTTCGTGGTGCAAAAAGATGTGTTTTAAAAGCGCTTTTAGGTATGAGCACGTCTTCATAGTCGGTGCTCCAAATCAAAAGCTTTAAAAGCAAGCGTGCCGATTGCGATAAAGACAATCGCAAAGGTAACGAGCGCCACAATCGCGCTTGAATATAAGCCTCCCGTTTCACCCAAAAACCACAATGAGCCTTGCGCTCGGATAAAGTGGGTCAAAGGCAGGCATTGCCCGAAAACCCGAGCCGTTACATCCATCGATTCGGCAGGAAACGAAAAACCGGTAAAGGGATAAATCGGCGCGCAATAAACGACGACGCCGACCCACGCGAAAACAGGTGTCACGCGAATGATGACGAAAGTAGCCGCAAAAGCCGCGCACCCGAGAACAATAAAAAAGAGGGCGTAGGTCGCAATCCAAAGGAAAACGGGTGTCGTTACATGCACGAACCCTTGGTAGCCTGCGACATAGATGATAAAAAGAAAGGCAAAGATAAGGTAGAGCCCCGCGTAAAAGACGATTTTGCCTGCGACCCCGGCCGCAACGCCCGATTCGGCTAGCCACGCCTGCCAATTTCCCGTCAATTTTTCTCGGACGATGGATGTCACGACCGCTAAGGCGCAAAGTAGTTGCAAAATACCCGCGACAAGAGTTCCGATGAGGTAGGTGAGGTAATTAAAAGCGATATTGCCGATTGTGACGTTATTGACCGTGATAAGTCTTGCCGCGTCGCGAGCCTGGGCGCCTGATGTGCCGGCCGTTTGCGCGACACCTTCCCAGATGTCGTAAACAAAGTCGATAATAGCGGCTTTGATGTCAAGTTCGAGCGTGACGCTAGCGGGATAGAGATTTCGATCGAAATAAAGCTCAATCGGTTGGGTTTGCGCCGTACCGAAACGCTTCGTAAATTGCGCGTCAAAAGCCATAAATCCCAAAATGTCGCCCGCTCTCGCGGCTTTAAGTGCCGAAGTCGTATCGGGATAGTGGAAGGTTTTTAAACTCGGAATCGCGGTAATGCGTGATTCTATTTCTTCAGTTAACGCGCTTTGATCGGGATTAACAATACCGAAGGGGAGCTCTGTCATAAGACCTCGGGAAAACATCCCGAAGTAGAGGATAAGCCACATCGCGGGCAGGATGACAAAAACCAAAAGCGCTTTTTTATCGTGAATGAGAAAAAGCGCTTCTTTGACGCCTTGGCGAGCCGCTTTTCGAATAAAGTTTTTCATTCGACAATGACGCTCATCCCAGGCCGTAATCCGACGATTTTATGAACGGGTTTAGCTCGCACTTCAAAGGTTTTTAAGTCATAGCCCGAACTTTGACGCGTCGCGCGATGCGTCGCGTAGTCGCCTCGCGGATTGATAAAGTAGACCTTAAAGTCAAAGGGGCGGGGACTGATTGCGGGAACGATGCCTTTAAGAACGGCGCCTTTGGCAAATCGATTTAAAAGGTCTTCTTTGACGTTAAAGACGACCCAAACGTCATTTAAGTCGACGAGGGTAACAAGGGGAAAACCCGCGGCACCGAGTTCTCCTTCTTCGACATGAACACGAGAGACTTCTGCGTCAAGCGTAGCGGTCACAAGCGATTCTTTGACAAGCGAATCGACTTGTTCGACGCCCGACTTCGCTTCTTCAAGTAAAGCTTTCGCGGCTGCTTTTTCTTGGACGCGAGCGCCGGTGACCAACGCTTCGTAGCGTTGAGATGCCATGACGCGAG
>DNBE01000064.1 GCA_003543795.1 Sutterella sp. | reverse complement strand
ATAGCTTCTAAAAGAAGCGTCAGAAGACGCGCTCGTCGCGCTTGACGGATCGATTTGATACCGTTTTCCGACGTTTTCAACCCACGCTTGCCTTAAAGCGGCTCTATCGGCTTTGACTTCCGTCATCGTTACACCCAAGTCGTTAAACACTCTTGAGCGCATTTTAATTAAGGATGAACCCCTTCGGTTAGCTATAATTGACGGATTACCACTGCTAGCAAAACGTTGCCGAGTATGTCCAGATTCTCAACCGAAAACGCCCTTTGCCCGCCGTTTGCTCGAGCCGCTTTATGTCTCGCGCTCACGTTCGCAATCTCCGAGATGGCCTTCGCGCAATCGCAAGACACCGTCATTTCGGCCGATGACATTCGTACGTCGTCCGATACCGTCGTTCTCACCGGACGCGCGAGCGTGTCGCAAAATACGACCGAAGTCAAAGCCGATACCATCGTCTATAAACAGTCAACGGACGTCGTTACGGCCAGAGGTCGGGCAAGCCTTCGTAAAGGCGACTTACACTTTTTTAGCCCCGAGATGCGTTACGCGCTTGCCGACGAATCGGGCGAAATGCAAGATGTCGAATTTACTTATTCGCCTAACGGCATTCGCGGGCACGCAGATAGCATCGAATTTAAAAACGGCGTATCGACCAATTTCGAGGGCTCGCGCTTAACAACTTGTCCCGCGGGTGACGAAAGCTGGTGGATTGCGGCGGACTCGGTCGAAATCGACGACGCGACCGAATATGCCTTTATTAAGGGCGCGAGTTTCTACGCAGGCGGTGTCCCCGTTGCCGTGTTGCCGTGGGCGGCACTACCCGCCACGACTAAGCGCACCTCCGGCGTTTTATTGCCGAGCTTCGGGTATTCGTCTTCAAAAGGCGCCGAAGTCACGGTTCCCATCTATTGGAACATCGCGCCCAATTACGACTACACCTTTACGCCGCACGTGATGAGTCGGCGAGGTGTAATTCTCGGTAACGAATTTCGTCTATTAACCGACGCTTTCGCCTCGAGCTTTACCTACGATTGGTTGCAGCACGACTCCGAACGTAAAAAATCGCGCTACGAAGCGGGCGTCAAACTGCGCGGACACACGAGCGGCTTTAACTACTGGGTCGATTACCATCGGGTTTCGGACGGCCAGTACTTCCGAGACTTCTCATCAAACGCCTATGACGGCGCGACAGATATTCTCGATCAAATCGCGGGCGTGTCCTACGGCTGGCAGCATTTTTCCACGTCGCTTGTCGTCCACAAGGGACAGGCCCTCGAGCGAGAAAACGGTACGCAATACGCAAAGCCCTATAGCAAAGCGCCGCAATGGACGGGTCGGATGTTCTTTAGCGACCTCGCGGGGTTCGAGCTTTCGGGCTTAGCCGAAGTGACACGCTTTACCCACCCCGACAAAGACGTGAAAGCCCAAGGGAATCGTTTTTACGCGACGCAGGCGCTCTCCTACCCGATGCGCGGTTCATGGTGGTTTGCCACACCCAAGGTTCGCGTCACGGCTTTAAGTTACCGTCTCAAAGACTTCAATAGCCTTAACGCATCTGTCGCTTCTCGCTACGACCGTCATTCGAGTCTTTTTGCGCCGACCTATAGTTTCGATACCGGTCTTATTTTCGATCGAGCCTTCGAACTCAAAGGCAAAGCGCTCACCCAAACGCTCGAACCGAGACTCTTTTACGCCTACACGCCCTATCGCAATCAAAGTCGCATGCCGACTTTCGATTCCGCGATCGCGGATTTGAGTTTCGGCGGACTCTTTGAAGAAAACCTCTTTACGGGTCGAGATCGTATCTCGCACACCAATAGCCTTACTGCCGCGCTAACGAGCCGTATTCTCGACGCGACGGGCTACGAGTGGGCTCGCGCCGCGATCGGCGAGCGCTACTACTTTAAGCCGCAAGACGTCTCGCTCTCCTTACAAAACGGTCGTGGCACGACGACAAAACGTATGCCCGATTACCTCGCAGCTTTCGACTTAAATTTCACGAAGACGGTGCACTTTACGTCTGCCGCGCAATACTCGCGTGAACTCACTCGTGTGACCCGCGCGAACGTCGGCATCCGTTGGCAACCGAAGACATCTTCTGTCGTCGGCCTTTATTATCGCCACAATTACGCGCCCGAAACCCCCGACGATCACATCCGTCAGGTCGATTTCGCCGCCCAATGGCCGATTTCGGGCAACCTTTACGGTTTAGCTCGCTACAATTACTCGCTTTACGGAAAACGCATGGTCGAAGCCTTAGCTGGCGTCGAATACTTGCGTAACTGTTGGTCTTTGCGCTTTGTCGCTCAGCGCTATCTTAAGGGCGACAACAAATACACGAACAACTTCTTCTTGCAACTTGAACTTCGCGGACTCGGTTCCGTGGGAAGTTCGCCGATGGAAGTGTTGCGCCGCAACATCCCGGGCTACGAGAAGGCCGCTTTCGCACGATAAGGAATGCGTTTTATGAAATCGATGCAGAAAATCGTCTTAGGTCTCATCTTCAGCGTGCTCGCCGCGACTTCGTCCGCGGTCTTGGCCGCGGGTGCCAATCGTATGGTGGCAATCGTCAATAATGACGTCATCACGACGGCCGAACTCGATAGCCGTACGCATATCGTGGCATTGAACTTAAGGCGCCAAAATATCGCTTTGCCGCCGATGGAACAATTGCGCTCGCAAGTCCTCCAACAGCTCATTTTCGACAAAATCGTCGACCAAGAAGCTACCGCTCAGGGTATTCGCGTCGATGACGCTTTCTTAAATATGAGTATCGAGCGTATCGCGCAGCAAAATCGCTTGAGCGTCGCGCAGCTTCGCTCCGCGCTCGCGCGCGACGGCATCGATTGGGCGCAATTTAGAAATCAGATTCGTAGCCAAATCATCGTGCAGCGCTTAAGAGAACGCCAGGTCGATAGCCGCATCGATATTCCGGAAAGCGAAATCGACGCCTTCATGGCCGAGCAAGCCGGAATCAACATTCGCGATCAGATGCAGTACCACGTTTTACACATCTCGATTCCCGTCACGAACGCGATGACGTCGTCCGAACGTTCCGCCGCCAAAAATAAAGCTGACGACATTCTCGAGAAAGCGCGTCAAGGCGCGGACTTCCAGCAGTTAGCGGCAGGCCTTTCGGGCGCGAGCGACGCGCTTTATGGCGGTGACCTCGGTTGGAAGTCTTTATCGGAATTACCCGGTACGTTATCGATTGCCGTTAAGACTGCCTTTAATCGCGCCGATCACGTCGCTTTCGTCGAAGGCGATTCGGCTTATGACATCGTCAAGGTTCTCGGTCGCAGAAACGGTGTTCAGGCAAAACTCGCGGGCGGGCCCATCGAACAGACGCGCGCAAGACACATTCTCTTAGCCCCTTCGCCCTCGATGCCAGAATCCGTCGTGATTGCTCGTATTAACGAGATTCGCGATCGCATCGTTTTACATAACGAGGATTTTGCCGTCCTCGCGCGTTTAAATTCGATTGACGGATCGGCCACTCGAGGCGGCGACCTCGGTTGGCTTCAAGCGGGCGACACGGTCCCCGAATTCGAAAACGCCATGAAAAAACTTAAAGTGGGCGAAGTCAGTCAGCCCGTGCGTTCGAATTTCGGTTACCACTTAATTCAAGTCACGCAACGCCGTACGCAACAGGCCGACCCCGAACGTCTGCGCTATCGCGCGCGTCAGGCTTTGCGCGAACGTAAGCTCGCGCTCGCGGTCTCGAATTGGCAACGCGAACTTCGCGACAAAGCGTTCGTCGAAATTCGTAACGACGCCTACTAATCGTATGACCGGGCCCGCGGGGCACATCGCGCATAAGCGCTTCGGACAAAACTTTTTAGTCGATGAGAGCGTTTTGGACGCCCTCATCGGCTTTATCGCGCCGAACGCGGAAGATAAAATCATCGAAATCGGCCCGGGACGAGCGGCTTTAACCGCTCGTCTTTTGCGGCGTGTCCCTAAGATGTCGGCAGTCGAAATCGACCGCGATTTAGCTGCCTGGCTTCGGGGCGAATTTCCGACGTTAGAAGTCATCGAAGCCGACGCCCTAAAACTTGATTGGAAAACGATTCTTGAAGGCAGCCCTATTCGCGTCGTCGGCAACCTTCCTTATAACATTTCAAGCCCGATTCTTTTCGCGCTTTTGGGTGCTAAAGACCGCGTCATCGATCAGCACTTTATGCTCCAGCGCGAAATGGTCGACCGTATGGTCGCGAAACCCTCGACCAAAGCCTACGGGCGCCTAAGCGTTATGCTTCAGGCCTACTACGATATGGCAAAACTTTGCGACATCGGCCCTCAGGCTTTTTATCCCGCGCCGAAAGTGTTTAGCGCGTTCGTGCGTATGGTTCCAAAAAAGAACGTCCCGGACGTTGATTTTTCCCAATTTGAAAAAGTCGTCAAAGCCGCATTTAGCCTAAGAAGAAAAACGCTTCGAAACGCTCTCGCGGGCGTCTTGACCGAAGACGAGATTCGCAAAGCGGATATCGACCCGTCGGTTCGCGCCGAAACACTCGACGTCAATGATTTTGTGAGACTAACGAAGGTTTACGCTTCGAAAGCGTAAATCGCGCGATTGGCTAAAGAACGTCTTAGCGCCTTGTAGTCCGGGCAAAGTTCAAAAACCCTCTCCCAAAACGCTTTAGAGTGGTCGTGGTGGACGGTATGCGCGCATTCGTGCGCGATTACGTAATCGATTTCGGCAACGGGTAAAAAGATCAATTGCCAATGAAGCATGATTTTGTTATCCGAGGAGCAACTCCCCCATTTCCCCGTCGCGCGCGTCATCGCAAAAGACCGATAGGTAATGCCGCGGGAAGCCGCGAACTTTTCTAGCCGCATGCGTAAGTATTGCGCGGCAAACGCTTGAAGCGCGGAAACGATACTTTCGGTTGCGTCTTCAATACCGCTTTTGACAAAACAAATCCCTCGCGCGATATCAAAATGCGTCGTTGCCGTGTCGCTAACCTCAATCGTCATTTCCCGACCGAGAAAGGTAAAGTGTCCGCCCGTGGCAAAAACGGGACGGAGGGCTTGTCTTTTCGCGTCTTTTTGAAGCGCGCGGATAATCCAATCGCGTTCTTTCGTAAGAAACGCATCGATCGCGGACATCTTCGCGTATTTCGGCGCGTAGACAGTCACGTGCCCGTCTTTGACGGCCACGGCTAGTGTTTTTCTTTTCGAGTACCGAACGGTGTAGGTAAAGGCGGACTCGTCCGAAGTTTCCGGCATCTAATAGGAAATCCGTCTTTAAGAATAAGACTCGGGTGAAATCACTCGCATTTCGGCTTCAATCCAAGTCACGAGATCATTTTGGATCGCTTCGAACGTGCGTCCCGCGGTTTCGATTTTCGGACCGATACTTACCGTAATCGTGCCGGGGCGTTTGCCGATTGCGTTACGAGGCCAAAAGCGTCCCGAATCGAGCGCGACGGGAATAATCGGTATACCCGTTTGCTCCGCGAAACGTGCGCCGCCCGTTTTATAGTGATTGACCGTCCCGGGAAGAGTTCGCGTCCCTTCGGGGAAAAGCACGATCCAGCGACCTTTTTCGATGGCACGCTTTCCTTGGTACAAAAACTGCTCGAAGGCTTTTCCACCTTTACTGCGATTAATAGCCGTCATGCCGAGTGTCGCGAGCGCCTGACCGAAAACCGGAATGAAATGCAGTTCGCGTTTATAAACAAAACTCATTTTCGCGGGTAAGCGCGCGAACATCCAAAACGCTTCCCAAGCCGATTGGTGTTTACTCATGACCAAAACGGCAGACCCGTCGCTAGGAAAATGCTCGAAGCCTTTTTCCTGCCAATTGAGACCGCAAACACCCTTCGCGACATTTAACATAAATTGCGCCCACCATTTGGCAATCGAAAAGGAGGTGTTTGACGAAAAGGGCGCGCAAATAATGACCGCCGCGGCAATCGGGATGAGCGTTACGGCCAAAATAAGGTAAAAGATCCACCCTTTAAGGGTATGAATGAGACGGATTTTTTCAGGCATGGTTTTCCATCTCCGAAAAACGCACTTCGTTCGGGGCGCGGTATCGCGTCCCGAATGAAGCTAAAAGAAAGTTACGCCAGACGCGCTAACTCGGCGACCGCGTTCATAAGGGTATGAAGCGAAGCCAAAAGCGCGATGCGGTTGTCGCGAATAGCGGGTTCTTCGGCGTTGACAAGCACGCGCTCGAAGAAGTCGTCAACCACGGGCTTCATCGGCGCTAAAAGCTGCAACACGGCTTTGTAGCGAGCCTTCGAGTATTGCGCGTCGAACTTCTCGCGAACGCCTTCGATCGCTTCATAGAGCACTTTTTCAGCGTCTTCCGAGAAGAGTTCGGGTTCAACCTTGGCTTTAACGTCTGTCGCTTTCTTCAAAATGTTGCCGATACGTTTATTGGCCTGAACCAAAGAAGGCGCTTCGGGCAACTTCATAAACGCGCGTACTGCTTCGAGTCTTGCGGGAATCTCAAGCACGGTCTCAGGGTTAACCGCCATGACGGCATCGATTTCTTGAGCCGTGTAACCCATATCGCGGAACATGACGCGAACGCGATCTGCGAAAAATTCACGCAACTGAGCTCTGGCATCCGAAACCCCTTCGACGCTCTTTAAAGCCTCGTAACCGATATCCGTTAATTCGGAAACAGAGACTTTGAGTTTCTTTTCAAGAAGCATGCGTAAGACGCCTAGCGCGTGGCGACGTAACGCGAAGGGATCTTTGTCGCCCGTGGGCATCTGTCCGATACCGAAAAGGCCCGAAAGCGTTTCAAGCTTATCGGCAAGAGCGACCGCGACGCTGACGAGGGTGCTCGGGAGCGCGTCACCCGCAAAGCGCGGCTGATAATGTTCGCGAATCGCAAGGGCAACCTCGTCGTCTTCACCGTCGTGCTTTGCGTAGTACTCGCCCATAATGCCTTGAAGTTCGGGGAATTCGCCTACCATCAAGGTTAAAAGATCGGCTTTGGCAAGGGTTGCCGCGCGAACGGCTTTATCGGCGTCGGCGCCGATACGTTCGGCCACGGCGCGAGCGATTGCCTTAACGCGTTCGACGCGTTCGGCCTGCGTGCCTAAGCGATTGTGGTAGACGACTTGCTTTAATTGCGGAACGCGACTCTCAAGCGTGACGAGACGATCTTGGTCGTAGAAGAATTTCGCGTCGGCGAGTCTCGCGCGAACGACGCGGGCGTTACCTTCGGCAATGGCTTTGCCGCCGTCTTTGGCAACGAGTTGGGAGACCAAGAGGAAGCGGTTAATGAGTTTGCCCGCTTCGTCAGTGAGCGCGAAATAGCGCTGGTTTTCCTGCATCGTAAGAATCAAGCATTCTTGCGGGACCGCCAAGAACGATTCCTCAAAGCCCGACTCGTAAATCACGGGCCATTCGGTTAAAGCCGTCACTTCGTCCAAAAGTTCTTCGGGAACGATGGCTTTGGCGCCGATTTCGGCCGCCTTATGCTCGATCATCCCCAAAATCTGCGCGTGGCGTTCTTCAAAAGAGGGCACCACATGCGCGCTCGACTTCATAACCGCTTCGTAATCATCGGCAGAAGGAATCACCACGGGATTCGGGCAATGGAAGCGATGACCCGAGGTCACGCGATCGGCTTCAAGACCCAACAGGCGGACGTTGACGACTTCGTCGCCGTATAAAGCCACGAGGTGCTTGGCAGGACGCACGAACTCGACGGTCGTTTTGCCGTCCGCGAGTTGATAGTGCATAACTTTCGGGATGGGTAAGTGCGAACTCGCGAAATCGAGCGCTTCTTGTAAGCCTTCGATTAAGGGTCTACCGCGACGCACGCCTTCGTAGACGAGTTGTTCGTTTTTACCGTCGTTTTCGCGCTTTAAGTCGGCGACTTCGGCAGCAAGGCCGAGAGCGGCGAGTTTTTTCGTCAAAGCGGGCGTCGCGTTGCCTTCGGCATCAAGACCGACGTGAACGGGGACGAGCTTTTGACGGAACGTTTCATCAGGCGACGCTTTTAAAACGTCGGTCATGAGCACGCCCAAACGTCTCGGCGTCGCGAACGTTCTCGCGGTCGCCTTGGCTCCTAAAAAGTGACTTTCGGCAAGACGGTTTTTGATGCCGTTCGCGAAAGCTTCGGAGAGCTTTTTGAGCGCCTTCGGTGGCAACTCTTCGGTTTGCAATTCCACTAACAAATTGGTCATTCTTTTCTCCGAAGGATATTTAATCTTTTTTGAGCATGGGGAAGCCGAGACGTTCTCGAGAATCGTAGTAGCTTTGCGCCACGCTGCGAGAGATGTTACGGATACGAGCGATGTAGGCCGCGCGTTCGGTCACACTGATCGCCCCGCGGGCGTCAAGCAAATTAAAGGTGTGACCGGCTTTAAGGACCATTTCATAGGCCGGCAGCGCGAGATTTAAGTCCATCAAGCGCTTAGCTTCGGCTTCGTAGTAGTCAAATTGCTGGAGCAACTTCACGGGGTCGCTTGCCTCGAAATTAAATTTACTTTGCTCGACTTCGTTTTGATGGAACACGTCTCCGTAGGTCAGATTTCTTACGGAGCCGTCGGGTTCGGTCCAAGTCGTGAAAACAAGGTCGAAGACGTTATTGCAATTTTGTAAATACATCGTCAGGCGCTCGAGCCCGTAGGTGATTTCGCCCGTAATCGGTTTACATTCAAGGCCGCCGACTTGTTGAAAGTACGTAAATTGCGTAACTTCCATACCGTTCATCCAGATTTCCCAGCCGAGACCCCAGGCACCGAGCGTCGGATTTTCCCAATTGTCTTCGACGAAACGGATGTCGTTAACTTCGGTGTCGATTCCTAAGGCACGCAAACTTCCCAAGTACAGTTCGACGATATCGGTCGGGGCGGGTTTTAAAACGACTTGGTATTGATGGTGCTGGTGCAAACGATTAGGATTTTCGCCGTAACGCGCGTCTTTCGGACGGCGAGACGGTTGCACATAGGCCGCGCGCCAGGGTTCGGGACCCAACGCTCTTAAGAAAGTCGCGGTATGCGAAGTGCCGGCACCGACCTCAAGATCGATTGGCTGCAAGAGGGCGCATCCCTGCGCGTTCCAATACTGCTGCAAACGCAGGATGACTTCTTGGAATGTAATCATGAATATTCCTTGTGTTTAGCTTGGCTAAAACGCCTTGTGGGAAATGAATTTATTAATTGTACCGCCTTCGCCTCAAGGCGAGGGCTCCGAGCGCGAGAACGCTCAAAAGCAATGTAGGTAAATAGCCTAGGCGCATAAAGGGAGTGGGTTCCGTCAAGCGGGTTTTCAGACGCGCTTCGAGAATGCCGGGAGCCGAAAGTTTCGCGATGACTTCCCCTTTTTCGTCGATCACGCAAGTGCCCGCGTGGTTGGCGGCGTAAACCAAGGGCCTTGCCGATTCAATAGCGCGCATTCTCGAAATCGCGACATGAGAAGCGACAGCAGCTTCGGAATGAAACCACTTGAGATTTGTGAGATTAAGAAGCGCGCCCGACGCGTGGGTGTCCTCGAACCAGTCGTCCGGAAAGAGGTTTTCGTAGCATAAGCTTAAGGAGAAAAGTTGGCCTCCGATTACCATCTCTCGGGGTCGATCGCCGTGCGCCAAATCGGTCATCGGAATACTCAACGCGGCGACAAACGCGTGAAAACCCGTCGGCACGAATTCCCCGAAAGGCACGAGGTGCTTTTTGTCGTAGCGCGCGAGGCCTTCGGGGCCGATCGCGAAAACCGTATTTGTAAAAGCGCCCGCGTCGTTTGTTGAAAACGCGTT
>DNBE01000004.1:6715-7058 GCA_003543795.1 Sutterella sp. | reverse complement strand
GAACTCGCAAATGTCGTTGCGGCAACCGCCATGGCACCCATTGTCAGTTTGAAAGACAAGCGCATAAATTACTCCTAGAATTCCGGCCGATTGCGCGAACCGTCGGGATAAGTGTCAATCAATGCAAACACGAAACGAATTCTGAAGAAAAAATCACGCCTAAAACGAGACTGTTTTTTAGGTATAAACCCTAGTTTTAATTGTTTTTAGCTTAGCTTCGAGCGTCTAAATGCTAAAAAATCGCCTCGGGTAGACCCGGGCTTCTTTCTTCTGTGTCGGAAAAAACGGATTTAAGCGCGTCCATCCCCGCGAAATCAATCGCGACCGCGCAATGCGAACGAAG
>DNBE01000004.1:464-6655 GCA_003543795.1 Sutterella sp. | reverse complement strand
ACCTTTTTAGGCCGAAAACCGACGCCCACGCCCGCGAAAGCGACCATCGCGACGTCATTACTGCCGTCCCCCGCGCAAAGCACGCGCGCGGGCGAAATGCGTAATTCCTCGCACGTTTGTCGCACGAATTCCTTTTTTCCCGCGCCGTCCATAATCGGAGCGCCGTTCATCCCCGTAACCGCCCCCGTAAAGCGACCCGTCAACGTGTCACCTTCGATTTCGATTTCGTTTGTGTGGTAGCCCGTCATCTGAAGACAGTCGGCCAAACGAGAGGCTAAAACCGTAAATCCGGAACTCACAACATAAGTTTTTTTACCTTTTTCACGACAAAAGGCAATCCACGACTCAACGCCCGGATTCGGACGCATGTTTTCCCACACGGTTTCGATTGCTTTTGCGGGCAAGCCTTTTAAGAGCGCGACGCGCGCTCTTAAGCTTGCGGGATAGTCTTTGATGATGCCAGCCATCGTATCGGCGGTAATCTTGGCGCAGGCTTCTCCGAGCCCGTAAATCGCGGCCATTTCGTCAAGCGTTTCGCTATTAACTAACGTTGAATCCATGTCGAAAAAAAGCGCCTCGATGTCGGCAAACTTTAAGTCGTTTGCCACGCAAAATACGTCACAAGCCGTTTCCGAAGCTCGGCTTCGAAGCGCGTCCGCTTGCACTTCCGATACGTTGACGCCGAGAAGTCTCACGTAAGAAGCCGTATGTTCAATCGCTTCGGGCTTGAAATCACCGAGAGCGTCATGGACGAGCGTTTTAAACGCGGGAGTAAAACCTTGCGTCGGGTAAAAAACGAGCGTTTTGGAAAGCGTCATACGTTAGTTCCAATTCGGAATCGCGTCGCCGCGGCTTAAGTGGTACCAACCGTAAACGATGCGATAAGTCACCCAAAGACTTAAGCAGAAAAAGCCGATCCACCAAATCGCAAAACCGAAGAGAACGACCGTAAACACCAAACCGACGAAGCTAACCGCAAGTGTCCAAAAGAACCCGTACCAAAAGGTTCTGATTTGCCAACTAAAGTGGCTTTTAAGATAAGAGCCTTGGGCGTCCGAAGCAAACACGTAATTGATGACGACTGCCGCAATCGAAGGCCAACCGAATAAAAAGGCCGATAAAACAGAGCCTCCGGTAAAAAAACCGAGAATGATGCTCACGGCGTGCAAAATGTAAACGATTTGCGTGATTTGTTTGAGTTTCTCGATATTGGCAGGCATAGCGGTGTTCGTAAAATAAAAGTTTTCCTTTTATACTGCTTTTTCCTGAAAATGCCAACCTCGAGCGGGGTTTTAGGTGCTCGGAGATAGTGATGAGAATTTTGCTCGTTGAAGACGATTTTATGGTCGGCGAAAGTCTTGCCGACGGACTCAAAGGCGAAGGCTACGCCGTCGATTGGGTGCGAGACGGCAGGGCGGCGACCTGCGCTTTCGATACCACCGCGTTCGACTTAATCGTGCTCGACCTCGGTCTGCCGGGTAAAGACGGCCTCGAGGTTCTTAAAAATTTACGCGCTCGTAAAGACGATACGCCCGTGCTCGTGAGCACGGCTCGTGATACCACGGAAGAAAAAACGCGACTTCTTGACGCGGGCGCGGACGACTATCTCGTGAAACCCTTTGATCTTGACGAACTTTTTGCTCGCGTACGAGCTTTACTTCGCCGCTCCTCGGGTCGCTCGCAACCGACCATCGTGCGAGGTCCCCTTGAAATCAATCCCTCGACTCGCGCGGTGACGTTTGCGGGTGCTCCGGTTATCTTATCGAGCCGGGAATTGATGCTTTTACTTGCGCTTGCCGAAAGACCGGGTTTGATTTTGTCTCGCTCGCAGCTTGAAGAAAAGCTCTATAACTTCGACGCGTCGATCGAAAGTAATACGATTGAAGTGCATATCCATCACCTTCGCAAAAAATTGGACGAAAACTTCATCAAAACCGTTCGCGGCGTGGGCTACACCTTAAATTACTAACCGATTTCTTATGAAATCCATCCGAACCAGACTCATTTGGGCTTTTTCTCTTTTAATGCTTTTCGCGTCTTTAGCGGCCATGCTATTGACGTTTTTAACGGCAAGAGGGGAAGTCGACGGCTTTCTCGATTTGGAGTTGCAACAAGCGGCGCAATCTTTTGAAACGCTGTCACTTTCGGGCATTCAAAACGCGCCCAATACGAGCGGACGCCTCATCCTCCAGATTACGGACCCGAAGTCGGGTGAATCCAAAATCTCGCACAAAATCGAGCCTTTTGCCCTGCCGCCTTCGACCGGCTTTTATGATGTCACGCATCCGACGGGCGATTGGCGTATTTACGCGCTTTACGGCGAAGATCGCGTGATTGTCGCCGCGCAACCGAAATCCGAGCGCATGCGCTTAGCTTTCGTTTCGGCGCTCAATATCTTGCAGCCCTTAACCCTTTTATTGCCGTTTTTAATCATCGGTGTATTTCTCATTATCGGGCACGGCCTTTCTCCGCTTCGTAAGGTAAGCCTTGCTGTTAAAAACCGGTCGGCTACGTCCTTAGAACCTCTTTCGAGCGAAAATCTGCCCGAAGAATTAACCGATCTCGTCGGTTCCTTAAACGAACTACTTTACCGCCTCGGGCAAAGTTTAGATTCGCAACGGCGGTTCGCTAGCGACGCAGCGCACGAATTAAGAACGCCGTTGGCTGCCCTCAAACTTCAAAGCCAGTTACTTGCCAGAGCAAAAACGCCCGAAGAGCGCCAAAAACTTTTGTCTCGACTCGAATCGGGCATCGACCGCGCTTCGCATCTCGTCGCCCAGCTCTTAACAATCGCAAGGCTTGACCCCCAACGCGCGAAAGTTCCCTTTAAAGCGGTTGATCTCCTTGCGCTCTCTCGCCGTGTCGCGGATGACTTGGAACCCCTAGCGGCTTCCAAATCGATTGCGATCGATGTCAAAGGGGAATCCGTTTCGGTTGACGGCATCGAAGAAGCGCTCTCGCAGCTCATCTATAACTTAACGGATAACGCCGTTCGCTATACGCAAGAAGGCGGAAAAATCGTTATCAGCGTTAATCGTGACGCCGATCAAAAACCCTTCCTTCGCGTCGAAGATAACGGTCCCGGCATCGCGCCCGAAGACCGCGATCGGATTTTCGATCGCTTTTATCGAGCGCTCGGCACCCAAACCGAAGGAAACGGTTTGGGGCTAGCAATTGTTGCTGGCATTGCCCAAATGCATCAGGCCGAAATCGCCGTGGGCGAAGGGCTCGAAGGCAAAGGAGCCGGCTTTACCGTCCGTTTTTAGGATGTTTTTTGCAATCTTGTTACAAATCGGGGAACTCTGAAACAACCCGCAAAAGACGGTAAAAACGTTTTTTTGTATGCTTTGAACATCTATTTCTTATTGAATCGGAAAGTTCGCTTTCCAACCCGAATACAGTACAAAAAAGGATGATTGTTATGTCCATTGCCTTGATGAAACCCGTAGCCGCCGCGATTATCGCGGCAAGCGTTGCTTTTGCGCCCGCCGTTTGGGCCGAAACGATTCCCGAGAGTCAGGCAAGCGAAATTCGCTTACCCGACTTCACGAAATTAGTTGAAGAAAACGGTAAAGGTGTTGTCAATATCTCGACGGTGCAAAAAGCGAAAACCTTACAAGGCTTCCCGGGTTTAAGTCGCGAAGAAGCGGAAATCTTCCGTCGTTTCGGCTTTCCTTTCCCCTTCGGTCCGCAGCAAACGCCCGAGCGTCGCGGGACCGGTTCGGGCTTTATCGTCTCCTCTGACGGTATCATCTTGACCAATGCCCACGTGGTCGAAGGCGCCGACGAACTCACGGTTCGTTTAACGGACAATCGCGAATTTAAAGGTAAGGTTCTCGGCTCCGATAAGAAAACCGACATCGCGGTCGTCAAGATCGAAGCGAAAGATTTGCCCGTTTTAAAAATCGGTAGTTCCGAAAATCTGAAAGTCGGGGAATGGGTCGCGGCAATCGGCTCGCCCTTCGGCCTTGAAAATACCGTAACCGCGGGTATCGTTTCGGCAAAAAGCAGGAGCCTGCCTTCCGATCGCCAATACGTCCCCTTTATTCAGACGGACGTTGCCGTAAACCCGGGCAATTCCGGCGGTCCGCTTTTTAATATGAAAGGCGAAGTGGTCGGCATCAATTCGCAAATCTTCTCCACCTCGGGCGGATTTATGGGATTGTCTTTCTCGATTCCGATTGATCTTGCCATCCAAATTAAAGATCAACTCGTCAAAGACGGGCATGTCACTCGCAGTCGCATCGGTGTCGGCATTCAATCGGTCAACCAGGCGTTAGCCGAAGCCTTCGGGATGAAGACCCCGCACGGGGCGGCGATTACGCAGGTGGAAAAAGACGGACCTGCCGCCAAAGCGAAATTGCAAGAAGGTGACATCATCGTTTCGGTCAACGGTCAGACGATTCGTTCGGCTAACGAACTGCCGATTAAGATCGCAACCTTTAAGCCCGGTACCACGGTTACGCTCGGGATTTTACGCGAAGGTAAAGAAATCAAAGTCCCCGTGACGGTCGAAGCCGTTAAAGATGAAAACGCCTCTAATGCCAAACCCGTCGCTCAAGAAGCGCAACACGGAAAACTCGGTATTGCCGTTAAGAACTTGTCTGCCGAAGAACTCAAAGCCCAAGAAATCGAATCGGGCGTTCTCGTCACCGACGTGCGTGACCCGGCTTTGCGCGCAGGTATTAAGGTAAACGACATCATTTTGAGCGCGAACGGTCGTCCCGTGAAAAATACCAAGGGGTTAGCCAACATCATTAAAGGCGCGAAAAAAGTTGCGCTTCTCGTTAAACGCGGCTCCAATCGCTTATTTATCGCGGTCGATATGGCTAAGTAACGATTGTCACAAAGGTCGATAGCCCGAAGACGCCCTCTTCGGGCTATCTTTTTATCATCAGTCTCGCGCTAAAAAAGCGCGCCTCGATGGTATATTGATTCGTAGAGACTTTTTTGCGCGTGACGCACCCTTTTTTTCGGAGAAAAACGTGAACGATTCCAAAACTTACCCGCCCGTTACCCCTCGTAAAGTCGCATTCATCGGTTTAGGTGTTATGGGCTTTCCGATGGCGGGCCACCTCAGCCGAGCCGGGCACGATGTCACCGTCTACAACCGTACCGCGCAAAAAGCGCAAAAGTGGTTGAGCCTTTTTAAAGGTCGTGCGGCCGCGACGCCCGCCCTTGCCGCGCAAGACGCCGACATCGTTTTTGCTTGTGTGGGTAACGATAACGACTTGCGTAGCGTCATTTTGGGTGAAACGGGCGCTCTAGCGGGTATGCGCGAAGGCGCCGTGTTCGTCGATCATACGACCGATTCGGCGCTCGTCGCGCGAGAAATGGCGACCGTCCTCGAAGCGCACGGTATGCGCTTTATCGACGCGCCCGTCTCGGGCGGGCAAGCGGGCGCCGAAAACGGGGTTCTCACCGTGATGGCAGGAGGTGACGCCGACACATTTACTACCATCGAACCCGTTCTTTCTGCCTATGCCGCGACCGTCACTCATATGGGAGAAGTCGGTACGGGGCAATTAACCAAAATGTGTAATCAAGTCTGTATCGCGGGCGCCGTGCAAGGGATTTCAGAAGCGTTGGCTTTCGCGCAAAACGCGGGACTTGATACGGATAAAGTCATTCGTGCCGTAAGCGGCGGTTCGGGTAGTTCCTGGCAACTCGTTAATCGCGGCAAAACGATGGTCGAAGAGCGTTTTGATTTCGGATTTGCGGTCGATTGGATGCGAAAAGATTTAGGCATCGTGCTCGAAGAAGCGAAAAGAAACGGTTCCGAAATGCCGACGACCGCTTTAATCGACAGATTTTACGCGGACATTCAGGCAATCGGCGGCGCGCGTTGGGACACGTCATCTTTGATTATGCGCCTACCGCGAAAGAAAAAATAAAAAGAAATGCCGGGCTTATGCCCGGCATCGTTTTAAAAAGGCGTCCTATTAAACCTCGAAAACTTTTGTTTCGTGCGCGATTATTTTCGCGAGAATCTTGCAAACGTTATCCACATCGATATCGGGATTGCGAAGTTTTCTTAAGCCGATGCCTTCAAGAAGCCCCATCATTACGTCGATACGAGCGTCTAAGGGAAGTTCCGGGCTATCGGGAACGTTTTCTTCGCGCGCTTTTTCTTTTAAAAACGCGCGCGTTTTCGCGTCTTGCTCGATTAAATACGAGCGAAGCGTCGGATC
>DNBE01000004.1:0-313 GCA_003543795.1 Sutterella sp. | reverse complement strand
GGGTCCTTTAAGGCTTTCGGTAAAGTGATAAAAGATTTTGAGGCCTCGCGCGACAATCTCTTCGATAATCGCGCTTTTACTCGGGAAATAGTTATAGATATGCCCCGCGCTCATCCCGAATTCTTTCGCGATGGCGCTCATCCCCGAAGCGTGAATCCCGTTACGAATAAAGCACCGCGTGGCGGCAGCTAAAATCTCCTCTCGGCGCTGCTTTGCCAAATCTTTACTCATAACTATTCTTCTCCTTCGAGTTTCGCGCCGCCGCCGAGCACTTTATAAAGCGTCACAAGAGACGCAGCTCGCGCTTGTTGCG
>DNBE01000044.1 GCA_003543795.1 Sutterella sp. | reverse complement strand
CTGGTCTTGCCGTTCGCGTCATCGGCGATATCACGCCCGATCGTTTAACGATTGTTCGCGAAGCCGACGCCATCTGGCGCGAAGAAATCGATAAGCTTCCTTTAGAAAAACGTCCGAGTCAGTATTTTGCGGCCCTAACCAATATGCGTAGCGTCGGTGTTATGGGTGATGAGCGTACGTACGATTACGCCATCGCGCTTCGCGCGGTAACCACTTCGGACTTTATGACAGCCGAAGTCACACCCCTTCCGACCGAAATCATCACGCTGGCAGCCAATCGGATCGTCAACGAAGTCAAGCACGTCAATCGCGTCTTTTTCGATTACACGACGAAACCCCCTGCCACGATTGAGTTCGAATGATGCGGGAGACTTCCCTTCTTATCACGGACGGGTTCGATGACGAAGAATCCGTCCGTCGGCTTTTTCGGGCTTATACCGAAGAGTTCGTTCAACTAATGCCCGAATTTGCCGAGTATCTCGCGCTTCAAGGTTTTGAAAAAGAACTCGCTAACTTAAAAAGCAAATATCAAAAACCGGAAGGTGACTTGCTGCTCGCCAAAATCGACGGCGTTGCCGTCGGATGTGTCGCGATGAAACGCATGAACGCTTCTGACGTTGAAATGAAGCGCCTTTATGTCGAGCCCGCCTATCGGCGTTTAGGCATCGGCC
Organism: Sutterella sp.; assembly: GCA_003543795.1. Classification (GTDB taxonomy): domain Bacteria; phylum Pseudomonadota; class Gammaproteobacteria; order Burkholderiales; family Burkholderiaceae_F; genus Aphodousia. The sequence goes on along the minus strand of DNBE01000044.1, from coordinate 8,101 downwards.
GACAATTAGTCGAAGCGATTATTGAAAGCGCGAAGCGCGCGGGCTATCGGCGCATGTTTTTAGATACGCAACCCGTTTTAAAAGCTGCCGTCGCCCTTTACGAAAAATCGGGCTTTACTTTTACGTCACGCTATAACGACTCACCGATCGCGCAAACGCTTTTTATGGTGAAAGACTTGGGCCTTTAAGATAAAGCGCGACTAAAAATAGCGCCCAAAGCCTCAACTCTACGATTCACATCGATGACCGATTGCGGATCGCGACCGAAGACGGTCGAAAGCATATCGGCCCTATAAAGCGCTAAAAGCCACGTCAGCATCGCCGAAGCGTCAAGGCCTTTAGGCGTTAACTCATCGTAGGCTGCCGTCGCGAAAGCGACAGCTTTGCGTTCCCCGTCAGGTAACGGGAAGATTAGTTTCATATGACGGGCGACAAGCCACGTGACGGCATAGATTTCGTGGGCCGTGAGTTCGGGCGCGATTTTAGGTAATAAATCGGGAACCATCGCGGCCGACACTTTCTCGTGCCCGATATCGCTCGGGAAACCTTCTTTATTGATACCGCGAACGCCGGGCAAGCCTTTACCCGCGTCATGCAAAAGGCCGCTCGCCATCACAATCGGGTTGGCGGCAAAGCCCGCCTCCCCGAGATGCCTTAAAACGTCTTTCGTATGCGTCCAAACGTCGGCATAGTGGTATTTAGGATTTTGGGGCGAGGCGACCATGTGGGAAAGTTCAGGCAAGGTTTTTAAGACCTCGTCCCAGGCGTCTTTTTGATAAAGCGTTTCCCAATCGATCATAGTAGAGCGGTGAATTGCATTAAAGAGAGTCTAAAACAAAACGGGCGGATGACTCCGGCCCGTTCTTCCCCTTAAATTTTTGTGTCGGCCCCCGCTAAGAAGGGTACAGAAAGAATTGAGAAACTTTCTGCCTCCCGTCACGGAATCAATGATGAACTGCGAGGCGACTTTTTTAAAGTCTCTTTTTACCTTTAAATTCCTGAGGTTAGGATTTTTTGCCTAGAATTTAAGAAAATCTTTCATACCCCACCCTAAAAAAAGAAAAACCCGAGAAATTTCTTCTCGGGTTTTCCGTTAAAACGCTAAACGCTTACTTCTTATCGACGGACGTATCGATGCGGATTCGCATCTCTTTACCCGCCTTGAAGTGAGGCACGTATTTCTCGCCCACCGTGACGCTCTCCCCGCTTTTGGGATTACGACCGGTACGCGCGGCGCGATAGTTTAGCGTAAAGCTTCCGAAACCACGGATCTCAATGCGATTGCCGGAGGCGAGCGCGCGTGTCATCGCCAATAAAATCGCATCGACGGCATCGTCGACCTCTCTTGTCGAGAGACGAAAATCCGCAATCTCGAGCTGACTGATGAGCTCGGATTTCGTCATCGCTTTCACAACGACACCTCCTACTATCTCTGTTCAAGCTTAGCCTTGAGCAAAGCGCCCAGATTCGTCGTGCCGCTCGTCTTTTCAGCGTCTTCGTTCATGCGATCCATCGCAGCGCGCGTTTCGCTGGCGTCTTTGGCGCGAACGGAAAGCTGAATCGAACGATTCTTACGGTCGATGCTCGTAATCTGAGCGGTGACTTCCTGACCGACTTTCAAGACGGACGAGGCGTCATCGACTTTTTCAGAGGAAATTTCGGAAGCTCTCAGGTAACCCTCGGCTTCGTTGCCGAGATCAATCACGGCGCCCTTGGCATCGACTTCTTTGACCGTACCCGTCACGACCGAACCGCGTTCATGCGTGGAGGCGAAAACGGAGAACGGATCACCCGAAATCTGTTTAATACCAAGGCTGATTCTTTCGCGTTCGGTATCGATCGCGAGCACGACGGCTTCGATTTCGTCGCCTTTCTTGAAGCTGCGAACGGCTTCTTCACCCGGAACGGTCCAGGAAAGGTCGGACAAGTGAATCAAACCGTCGATGTTGCCGGGCAAGCCCATGAAGACACCGAAATCGGTAATCGACTTCACCGGGCCCGTGATACGGTCGCCCTTCTTGTAGTTTTGCATGAAGTCTTCCCAAGGATTGGGTTTGCACTGCTTCATGCCGAGCGAAATACGACGACGGACTTCATCGATTTCGATGACTTCGACTTCGACTTCGTCACCCAAGGCCACGACCTTCTTCGGATCGACGTTCTTATTCGTCCAATCCATTTCGGAAACATGAACGAGACCTTCGATACCGGCTTCGATTTCAACGAAAGCGCCGTAATCGGTGATGTTGCTGACCTTACCGAATAAACGCGTGCCCTTCGGATAGCGGCGCATAATGCCAACCCAAGGATCTTCGCCCAATTGCTTCAAGCCGAGCGAAACGCGGTTCTTGTCTTGGTCGAACTTCAAAACCTTGGCTTCGATTTCGTCGCCGATCTTTACGACATCCGTCGGATGACGCACGCGTCTCCAGGCAAGATCCGTGATATGGAGCAGACCGTCCACACCGCCCAAATCGACGAAAGCACCGTATTCGGTGATGTTCTTGACAACGCCCTTGACGATCGTGCCTTCCTTGAGGCTTTCGATCAGTTTGGCGCGTTCTTCGCCCATCGTCGCTTCGACGACGGCACGACGGCTCACAACGACGTTATTGCGTTTACGGTCAAGTTTGATGACCTTAAATTCCATCTTCTTGCCTTCGTAAGGCGTCGTATCCTTAACGGGACGGGTATCGACGAGCGACCCCGGCAAGAAAGCGCGAATCCCGTTGGTCATGACCGTTAAGCCGCCCTTGACCTTACCCGTGATGGTACCGGTGACGAGTTCGCCGGTCTCGAGCGCTTTCTCGAGATTCATCCAAGCGGCAAGGCGTTTGGCTTTATCACGCGAAAGAACGGTATCGCCGAAGCCGTTTTCGACCTGTTCGATCGCGACGGCAACGAAATCACCTTTTTGAACCGTGACTTCACCGGCATCGTCCTTGAACTCTTCGATAGGAATGTAGGCTTCGGACTTCAATCCGGCGTTCACGACCACGAAGTTCTGGTCGACACCCACCACTTCAGCGGTAATCACGTCGCCTTGGTGCATTTCGCGACCGAAAGCGCTTTCCTCGAAAAGTTGGGCAAAGGATTCGTTAGTAGTATTTTCTGACATAGTGTGCTTCTCTTCGACCGAGGCTTCAAAGCCCCACGGCCGAGGTTGGTTAGCGCGGGCCGGCAGGATTACCGGTTTACCGTGACCCGAGATATGAGCGAAATATCACGGGGTTTTTGCTTTTTTCGCCCGATACCATCTCAAAACCGTCTCGACAGTCTCTTCGATAGTCATATCCGACGAATTAAGTTCTTGTGCGTCGATTGCTTTCACTAGGGGGCTCGCCGCGCGAGTCGTATCGCGTGCGTCCCTTTCTTCAAGATTTCGGACAAGGGCATCGATTGTAACCGAAATACCTTTCTCTTTCAACTGCTTAAAGCGTCTTTGCGCTCGCGCTTGAGCGCTCGCTGTGAGGAACACTTTTAGCGTTGCTTGCGGGAAAATCACGGTCCCCATATCGCGCCCGTCGGCAACGAGCCCGGGCGCTTTAGCAAAGCCCTTTTGTAAATCGGTTAAAGCGACTCGAACCAAAGGAAGAGCGGCCACGCGACTTGCGGCAAGTCCCACTTCTTCGACGCGGATTGCTTGCGTGACGTCTTTTCCCGAAAGATAAATGCGATCGTTTTCAAAAGAAGGCGCTAATTGCGAAGCGACGGCGGCAACCGCCGCTTCGTCATCCAAATCGACGTGATTTTCAATCGCGGCATAAGCCGTCAACCGATAAAGAGCACCGCTATCGAGATAGGCAAAGCCTAACGCTTTCGCAACGAGCGTTGCGACCGTACCTTTTCCCGAGGCGGTCGGCCCGTCAATCGTGATGACGTCGATATCTTTCATCTTAATCGACCTTTTCTTCAGAAGTTTCGGGCGCTTCGTTTTCGGTTTCGGCTTCCGATTCGCCTTCGATAACCTCTTCTTTCGCGCCGTCGACGACGTGCTTGACGCTCGCGAGCGTATCGTCAGGCATCGAAATAAGCGTCACGCCTTGCGTTGCGCGACCGATGACCGAAATGCCCGAAACGGGGGTACGAACGATTTTGCCTTTCTTCGTTAAAAGAAGAATTTCGTCATCCTCACCCACCATGCAGGCCGCGACCACACGACCGTTTCTTTCGGTCGTTTGAATGGCAATCATGCCCTTCGTGCCGCGGCCGTGGCGCGTGTACTCGGCAAGTGCCGTGCGCTTTCCGAACCCGTTTTCGGTCGCGGTTAAAACCGTCTTTTGATCGGTTTCGCTCACGGCAGCTAAGCTGATGAGTTTCTGACCGGCTTCAAGTCTCATCCCGATCACGCCGCGCGCGGCGCGACCCATCGGACGAACGTCATTTTCGTCAAACCGCACCGCTTTGCCCGCGTCGGAAAAGAGCATGATGTCTTTCGTACCGTCGGTTAAAGCCACGCCGATTAGGCTGTCGCCTTCGTCGAGATTAACGGCGTTAATCCCGATGCGACGCACGTTCTTGAAATCCATCAAGGCCGTCTTTTTGACGATACCGGCGCTTGTGGCCATAAAGACGTAGTAGCCGTCTTCAAAGCCCTTGACGGGCAAAATAAAGGTAATTCTTTCGCCTTCTTGAAGCGGTAACGAATTGACGATGGGGCGACCCTTGGAATTGCGAGATCCTTCGGGAAGGGCAAAGACGTCCAACGCGTACATACGACCGAGGTCGCTAAAACAAAGGACGATATCGTGCGAATTCGCCACGAAGAGTTGGTCGATGACGTCACCCTCTTTGACGGTCGTCGCGCGTTTGCCTTGCCCGCCCCTTCTTTGGGCTTGATAGTCCGTTAATTGCTGCGTCTTCACGTACCCGTCTTGGGTGAGCGTGACGACCATTTCGCGCCTCGGGATTAAATCTCTCGGATCGAAATCGGGGTCGCCCGTCGGATCGATCGCCGAACGGCGTTCGTCGCCGTATTCGTCTTTTAAGCGCAACAAGTCTTCTTCGATAATGGCGTTGACGCGCTCGGGCTTAGCGAGAATGTCGATTAAGTCGAGAATGGCGTCCGTCACCGACTTATATTCGCCGATAATCTTGTCTTGCTCTAAACCCGTTAAGCGCTGCAAGCGCATCTGCAAGATGCTGTCGGCTTGCGCTTCGCTTAAGTGATATTGCCCGCCACGCATCCCGAGCTCGGAATCGAGGTCTTCGGGTCTAAAGACATTTTCGTCAGCCGCGCGAGAGAGCATCGAACTTACCAATTCGGATGCCCAGGGGCGACCCATTAAACCCGCCTTCGCGACTTCGGGCGTGGGCGCGTTACGAATAATCGTCAAGAAGTCATCGATGTTGGCTAAGGCAACCGCCAAGCCTTCGAGAATATGGCCTCTCGCGCGACTTTCTCTTAAGTCGAAAATGCATCGACGCGTCACCACTTCGCGGCGATGCGCCAAAAACGCTTCGAGAACTTGTTTTAAATTTAAGAGCTGCGGCTGCCCGTCAACGAGCGCAACCATGTTGATCCCGAACGAATCTTGAAGCTGCGTCAGTTTAAAAAGGTTATTTAAAACGACGTCCGCGACGGCACCCGCTTTCAAGTCGACGACAACGCGAATACCGTCTTTATCGGTTTCGTCACGTAAGTCGGAAATCCCTTCGATTTTTTTGTCATTAATGAGATGCGCGATCGTTTCGACAAGGACGCGCTTATTGACCTGATACGGAATCTCATCGACCACGATGCGCGTACGACGACCCTTATCGAACTCTTCGTAATGAGTCTTCGAACGGATGAGAATACGGCCGCGACCGGTGCGATAGCCTTCTCTGACACCCGAAAGTCCGAAAATAATCCCGCCCGTGGGGAAGTCGGGCGCGGGGACGAATTTGGCAAGGTCGTCAACCGTCGCTTCGGGATGCGTCAATAAATGCACGCAGGCATCGACCACCTCAGAAAGGTTATGAGGCGGAATGTTCGTTGCCATACCGACCGCGATACCCGAAGAGCCGTTAATGAGTAAATTAGGTAAACGCGCGGGTAAAACGACCGGTTCGACTTCCGTATTGTCGTAATTGGGGACGAGATCGACCGTCTCTTTACGGATATCGGCAAGCATTTCGGAAGCGATTTTCTCGAGCTTGACTTCCGTATAACGCATGGCAGCCGCGCTATCTCCGTCAAGGCTACCGAAATTACCTTGCCCGTAAACGAGCGGATAACGCATGGAAAAGGGTTGCGCTAAGCGCACGATTGTATCGTAGGCTGCCTGATCGCCATGGGGGTGATACTTACCGATGACGTCGCCTACGACACGCGCGGATTTTTTAGTGGGACGCGAATAAACATTACCCATCTGTTCCATCGCGTAAAGCACTCTGCGATGCACGGGCTTTAACCCGTCTCGAACATCGGGTAAGGCTCGACCGACGATGACGCTCATCGCGTAGTCGAGGTAGGAATTTTTCATCTCCGAGACAAGCGATACTGGCAGGAGCTCTCGCGCGATATCGACCATCGAACCGACGACGGGTCCTTCATCGCCCTCTTCGATCATTGTTTCATCTTTTAATTCTTCGTTTTCCGTTTGATTTTCTGACATTACTAGCTCATTAACTAAATGTTTAGCAAAGTGTTTATTTTAGCATTTTTCAGGGATTTTCTCTAGCCCGAGCTTGATAAAAAATCATTTATGAATCAATTGCTTAGAAGTTATTTTGAAGGCCAAATTTCGAAACCTTTTTCTATGAATGACCAAGGGGGCTTTCGGCGACTCTTGAAAAACGAAAAAAGCGACGAAACCGCGTCACGCCTTGTAACTCATAGTGTCGCAAAAAAACCACAGTTTAATTTCTACTACTTAACCTAGGAGGCAAAAAGTCTTCCACTTGAAATCAGAAGTGGCAAAATGCTTCCTGTAGATAAGTCGCGACTGCGTTTGATGGCACACTCGCGAGGCCTGTAGTCGCCTCACTTATTTGCGTCTTTTCCAATTGGAGTTATAAAAATGAAAAACATTATTGCAAAAACCGCTGCCGCTGCCGCGCTTTTAACGCTCGCCGGCTCCGCGTTTGCTTTTAACATTCCTTACCTCCTTGACAATAGCGGCAAGTTCGCTCACAGCACTTACTACAACTGCGTCCGTACCGGTCAGTGGACCCCCGCGGCCGCCAAAGACTTCAAGTGCGATGCCGATATCGTCAACCCGACCTTTGCTTTCGACTCTGCCGAACTCGATGAGCCGGCTCAGATGTTGCTCGCTAGCTTTGCCGCCAACTTCCGTTCCGGCAACGTTAACGCCGTCGGTTATGCCGACCGTATCGGTCCTGCTTCCTACAACAAGAAGTTGTCTCTTGCCCGCGCCAATAGCGTCAAGGATTACCTCGTTTCTCGCGGTGTTCCTGCCGGCGCCATCGCCGTTGACGGTAAGGGTTCTGCGAACCCCGTCGTCAAGTGCAAGAACGGTCCTGATGTTGTCGAATGCCTCAGACCGAACCGTCGCGTTGATGTCGAAAAGAAGTAATTCTTTTTCCTGACATCTGAAAAATGCCGCAGTACGCCTGCGGCATTTTTTTCGTTAAGATGCTAGGCCTATGACCCCGAAAACCGCTTTCGTCTTTGATTTCGACGGCACGCTCGTCGATACAGCCGTCGACTTGGCCGCGACGACGAATCGCTTGCTTGTCACCCACGGAAGACCTCCGCGACCATACGAATTTTTACGTAAAGACGCGGGACGCGGTTCCGAAATTCTCATTCCGAGCGCCTTCGAGATCGAACGCGGCTGCGATTTTTACCACGAATTGAGAAGTGCTTTTTTTGAGGACTACGCCGCGCATTGCGCGGACGACCCGCAACTCTTCCCGGGAATCGAGGAAGCGCTTTTAACGCTTAACCGAAAAGAGATTCCTTGGGGCATCGTCACGAATAAACCCGCGCGATTTGTCGAAGCGATCGCTAAAGCGCGCCCCGTCCTTCAAACGGCAATCGCCGTTTTTACCCCGGAAAACCTTCAAAATACGAAGCCGCACCCCGAAGGGATTTTGCGTGTGCTTGAAGTCGCGCGTGTGAAGCCCGAACTTGCCTACTATTTCGGAGACGACG
>DNBE01000056.1 GCA_003543795.1 Sutterella sp. | reverse complement strand
CGCCTCAAGCCAATCGAGCGCGCTAACGAGTCGCGCTTCGATAAGCGGGTCGACTTTAGCCGCGAGGCGCTTTGCAATCGGAAAAGGAACCACGTCGGAGAGTTCGGCTTGACTTGCTGCGAAAATCTTTTCGGGTAAGCCGAAGGCTTTTAAAAGATCTTTGGTAAAACTAAAGGTCATTCCCTCGGTCCAGACGAGGCGAAGCCATTGATTCGATTCGACGCGGTTCATAAAGGATCTCGTTTTCGGGCGTGTACAATACGCATCCAAATCGTAGCAAAAAGCGCTTTTTCGTGCGATCTCTTTATAAATAGAAGCGAAAGCGCGAAAAACATTTTCACGTAGGACCATCCGACATGGCTATATTGCCGATTGTTCAATACCCTGATGAAAGATTAGAAAAAACGGCTTTGCCCGTCGCCGAAGTAACGCCCGAAATCCGACAATTGGCTTCGGATATGGCCGAGACGATGTACGCGGCGCCGGGTGTCGGCTTGGCCGCGCCGCAAGTGGGCGAAAGCCTTCGCTTAATCGTTGTCGACGTTAGCGAAAATAAAGATACGCTTTTGACGCTCATTAATCCGACAATCGCGGGTCACGGCGAGGAACTTGTTTTGGGCGAAGAAGGGTGCTTATCGCTTCCGGGCCTTTATGAAGAAGTTAAACGCTACGCCGAAGTCGAAGTCGCGTATACCGATTTAGAAGGTCAGTCGCAGACAATCATCGCGCAAGGGCTTTTGGCCGTTTGCTTACAGCACGAAATCGATCATTTGGATGGCGTCGTCTTTATCGATCATTTAAGCCGCCTCAAAAAAATGCGCGCTTGCGCGAAACTACGTAAAAAACGCGCGCAAAAAGCCAAAGAACAAGCCTAAAGAAGGGCCGCTTACGAGCGGCTCTTTTCTTTTCAAATACCGCGATTCGGCGAAACGCTTTTTAATGTTGTAAAATTACAACAGCAGTGTAGAATTTCAGGTATCGGCCTACTAAATAGAACGAAAACCGTAGGTCGGTCCTAGAATTTGTGTTATGAAAATTGTTTTTGCCGGCACTCCCGATTTCGCTTTGACGGCGCTTCGCGCGCTTGTCGACGCGAGGCACGAAATCGGCCTTGTTATCTCGCAACCCGACCGCCCGAGCGGCCGAGGGATGAAACTCACCCCTTCGCCCGTGAAAGCGTTCGCGATCAGTCGCGGAATCGAGGTCTTAACGCCGACAAATCTCAATCCCGCCAAAAGTCCCGAAGCATTGAAAGAGACGCTCACCAAAATCCGAGCGTTCGCGCCCGATGTTTTAGTCGTTGCGGCTTTCGGGATGATCGTTCCCGAAGCGATGCTCGAAGCGCCTCTCGGGATCGGTCACGCTCGGGATATCAAAGCGATTAATATCCACGCGAGCTTATTGCCTCGTTGGCGCGGCGCGGCGCCCGCGGCGCGCGCCATCGAAGCGGGTGACGAACGATTCGGCGTTTCGTTGATGCGGATGGACGCTGGGCTCGATACGGGCGATATCATCTCGACCGTCGATTTCCCGATTGAAGCTAAAGACACTACCGCGACCTTAACCGAAAAAGCCGCGAAGGCGGGCGCAGACTTACTCGTTCATGCGCTAGCCTCGCCCGAAACGCTCACGACGACACCGCAGCCCGAAGCGGGTGTGACCTACGCTAAAAAGTTATTAAAGGAAGAATCGCGCGTTTCTTTTGAAACGGACGCTGCAACGCTCGAGCGCAAAATCCGCGCTTTTACGCCTTTTCCAGGCGTCAAATGCGCCTATCGCGATACCGAAATTCGTATTCATCACGCGACTGTGAAAGAAAACCAAGGGAAGCCGGGCGAAATTCTCGCTCTCGGTAAAGAGGGGGTTCTCGTTTCTTGCGGTAAAGGCTCCCTTTTAATTGACGTCCTGCAACGCGCGGGGCGACCCAAGATGGCGGCTGACGACTTTTTGCGCGGCTTTCCGCTTCAAGTCGGGGAGAGCTTACGATGAGCGTTACTCTCTCAACCGCGATGATTCACGCTTCGGGTCTTTGGTCAGAAATGAAAAAAGAAGGCTTGACGCTAGAGAAGGCGGCATTTCTTGCGAAGCGGTTTGACGCACCGATGCGAGGCGCGGTGATGAGCCTGATTTACACCACCGTGAGAACCTTTCTTAAGACGCGCTTTGTGAAAAAAGCGCTCGTTCAAAAAGCGCCGCCCGAAGCGACGATGGCGCTTCTTGATGTCGGTTTGGCGCTACTCATTGAAAACCAAGAAGAAAATCATACGGTTGTCAACGAAGCGGTAACGGCCGCTAAACTCAAAATCGATACCTACGCGGCGGGCTTTATCAATGCCGTTTTAAGAAATTTCTTAAGACGTCGGGCGGAGTTTGAAAATCGTTTTGCGACCGACCCCCAATTGCGCTTTGAAGTGCCCCGTTGGTGGTTTGAAAAAGTGCGCGAAAGTTTTCCCGATAGGTTTGAATCGGTCCTTACTCGCGCCGCAGATCATCCGCCTTTTGTTTTGCGCGTTAACACGACGAAGATTTGCCCCGAAGCATATTTCGAAAAATTGGCCGAAAACGGGATTGAAGCGCAAGCTTTAGGCGACGCGGCGGTTTTGGTCTTGCAACCGAGGCCCGTCGAGGCGCTCCCCGGATTTGCCGAAGGCTTCTTTAGCGTCCAAGACGCGGCAAGCCAACTTGTGACGCGCTTTTTAGCGCTTCGAAAAGGCGAAAAATTGCTTGACGCGTGCGCGGCGCCAGGCGGCAAAACGTGCGCGCTACTTGAAGCGTCGCAAGCAAGTGTGACGGCGCTTGACGAAAACCCGGCGCGTTGCGAGATGATTCGCGATAACTTAAAGCGCTTGGACTTAAAGGCTGACATCTTTTGCGCGGATACGGCTAGCCCCGACGCTCTCAAGCGCTTCGGGCGCTTTGACGCGGTACTTTTAGACGCCCCGTGCACGGCTTCGGGCATTCTCGCGCGCCACCCCGATATCGTGCATATGAGGCAGGAGGCGGATGTCGCGCGCCTAGCTCAAAAGCAAGCGGCGCTTCTGAAAAATCTTTGGCAGGCTGTAAAGCCAGGCGGAAAGCTTCTTTATTGCGTTTGCTCGATTTTTAAAGAAGAAGGCGTCTCGCAAATCGCGAAGTTTTTAGCCGCGACACCCGATGCGAAACCCGAAAATTTGCCCGGATTTGAGACGGCGACGTTACTTTTGGCGCCTACGGTCGACGAAAAAGACACGCGATTACCTCGCGTGCATGACGGGTTTTTCTACGCTTTATTGAGAAAAGAGGCCGCTTATGATTGAGTTGCGCAGTCTGAAAGTCGCCGCCTTGACTCTCGTTACCTTTGCGGGAACGGTCTTCGCGCAAGACGCGGCCGTGATGCGCGCGTCTTTGGCGACCGCGTCCGCGGGCGAACCCCAAGGGCTTTACCTTTCCGTTGCCGTCGATTTCGATTTTCCGAGAAACTTGGAAGAGGCGCTTATGCACGGCACGGCGCTTTATTTCAAGTATGAGTTTCGTTTAGCCAAACAACGCTGGTATTGGTTTGATAAAGACGCGGGTTCTAACGACATCACGCTACGTTTGTCATACTCGCCTTTAACGCGCCAATTCAGACTTTCTCAAGGCGGCTTGTCCTTACGATTCGATACGTTACGTGACGCCCTTGAAGCGCTTAAAGTCCTATCGAACTGGCGCGTCTTAGATCAAGCGGGCTTAAGTTCGGCTTCGGGCTACGAAGCGAAGGTGCGATTTAGGCTTGATACGAAGAAGTTCCCCCTACCTCTTCAGGTCAATATCGGTACCGAGGACTGGGAACTTAAAAGCGAGTGGACGGACATCCGCTTAGATAGTAAGGCCGTCAAGGAGCCCTGATCCGTGAAGAGTACGCTGACGAGATTTCTCGCGATCATCGCACTAGGAACGGTCATCGTTCTGATGGTGCTCTTGACTTCCGTAAGTACGAGGCCGACCGAGTTCGAGCGTAGCTTCGCGTGGCTTGCCGTGGCAAATGTCATCGTCGCGGTCATTTTGCTTGCGTGCGTGGCAAGCTTTATTTGGCGACTCGTTAAGCAATTGCGAGCCAAGACCTACGGCGCGCAGACCTTTTTATTGTTAACGGGCTTATTTACGATTGTGGGCGTCGCGCCTTGCGTGCTCATTTTCGCGACGTCTTCGCACTTAGTAAGTCAGGCCTTCCACGCGGGACTCGATTCCCGAGTCGAAGAGTCGCTCGGCGCGGGCGCGGATTTGTCTCGCGAACTCCTTCTTAAAATCCAAAAAGAAGACCTCGATATCGCCGAAGATTTGGCAAAACTCGTCGATAAAAACGGGCGAATCGATCCGAAAGCGATTCCCGAAGGTGTGACGGTCGAGGTTTTCGATAGCAAGGGACAAGCCGTCGGGGCTCAAGCCAAAGAAGACGCGGCGCTTATTTTCGCGCCCGAAAAACGAATGCTCGAGGCTGCCAACGAAAACGGTCGTTGGGTCGGGCTTTCGGGCGATCCGCTCGATACCGAGAACCAAGAGTCCGAAACGCCTTTATATATCGAAGCGCTGGTGCCGACGGGAACTCATTACCTATTTTTAACGCACGCCGTACCTTCGGAGATTGCCGAACCGATTACGCGTTCGGTGCGAGGTTTGCGCGACTACCAAGAAAGCGTCTTCGTTCGCTCGGGGATGCAAGGGATTTACCATTGGTCGCTTATTTTGACGGTCGTGATGACGGCCTTGGGTTCGATTCTCGCGGCGTTTCTTTTTTCCGGAAAAATCTTGCAGCCGTTACGCCAATTGCAAGCGGGTACTCGCCAGGCTTTCGGCGGCAAATTGCAGACCATTCGAGAGTTTTCGGGTTCGGACGAAATTAACGAATTAACGCGCGCTTTTAATACCATGATTCGTCGGATTAACGACGTTTACGAAAAGCTCGACGCGAGACGTATTTCGCTTGAGCAAACGAATATCTTTTTGGAAAGAATTCTCGGCAATTTATCAACGGCGGTCATCGTGCTCGATTCTCAAAGACGCGTGCGAATCGCAAACGAAGCCGCGATAGAGCTTCTTGGCCAACCTTTATCGCGCTCGGGCGTCCCTTTAGCCGAATCGCTACCGAGACTCGCGCGACTTGTGCTTCCGATGCTTTCAGAAGAAAACGCAGTGCGCCACGAGGGTGTTCAATACGAATCGGTCGAAAAGTCCGACGCGATGACGCTATTTTTACAAACGACCCCCGTGCCGCTTGAAAAAGGCATCGGTTTTATCGTGATGGCTAACGACATGACCCAGGCGGTCGCGGCGCAACGCGCTATCGCCTGGGGCGAAGTCGCGCGACGCCTTGCCCACGAAATCAAAAATCCGTTAACCCCGATTCAGCTTGCGGCAGAACGCATTCAATTCAAGTTGTCGAACGTGCTTGACGAAGAAAATCGGAAGTTACTCGATCGCCACACGAAGACCATCGTCGAACAAGTCAGCATCATGAACACGATGGTTCGCGATTTCCGAGATTACGCGAAGTTACCCAAACCGAAGTTTTTGGAAATCGATTTAAACGAGGTTATCGAGGAAATTTCTCGCTTTTACGAGCACGCGGATTTTGTGATTCGGTTGCATTTAGAAACCGATCCGCCGAAGATTCGGGCCGATAAAGCCCAGCTTTTACAAGTTTTGCATAACCTTTTGAGTAACGCGCGCGAAGCCGCGCGCGAAGGTTCCGTTTGCCACGTCGATATCACGACGCAAACGCAAGAGCAAGGATTGCTTTTGACGATTGTCGATGACGGTATCGGCTTTCAACAAAGCATCATGGATAAAGCGTTCGAACCCTATATTACGACAAAGCCGACCGGTACCGGACTCGGGTTGCCGATGGTGAAAAAAATTAGTGATGAGCACGAGGCCAAACTCAGTATCTCGAACGATCCTGAGACACACGGTGCTTGCGTGAAGATTCTCTTTACGTTACTAGCCGGCCAGTCGTCCAAAGTTAATGAGGAGCGAAATCATGAGTGAAAGAAAAAAGATCTTGGTCGTTGACGATGAAGTCGGCATTCGTCGGCTCTTTACCGAAATTTTGGGCGACGAAGGCTATTTCGTGATGGAAGCCGAAAACGGTGCGCAAGCCGACGAACGGATGCTAAACGGCGATCCCGATATGGTCTTACTCGATATTTGGTTACCCGATACCGACGGGATTTCGCTTCTGCGCAAATGGGCTCAAAGCGGTCCTTTACCCTGCCCGATCGTGATGGTGAGCGGCCACGCGAGCGTCGATATGGCGGTCGAAGCAACGAAAATCGGCGCCTTCTCGTTTCTCGAGAAGCCCGTTTCCATGAAAAATTTGCTCGGTGCCGTACAAAATGCGCTCAAAGTAAGCTCGCGCCAAAAAGCCATTGCGAAAAGTTTCAGAAAAGTCGCCGAAAAAGTGGCGGAAAATACGCCCGAAGGCGAAGAAATGCCTCGCGGATTGGTGGATTTCTCGCTTCCTTTGCGCCAGGCTAGAGAACAGTTCGAACGCGCGTACTTCGCGTTTTTAATCGAAAAGTACAAAGGCAATATTTCTAAAGTTGCCGAGCACGCGCAGGTCGATCGAACGAACCTTTATCGAAAACTCGACTCTTTGGGCGTTGAAAAGAACGCGTCAAAAGAGACGCCTTCAGCGTAAAGAAAGCCTTTGAATTTATTAAAATAAACACTTCGTTAGCGGCACAGTCACAAGAATTATGAAAGTTCTTATTCTCGGCGCAGGTCAAGTCGGTCGCATCGTCGCGGAAAATCTCGTCAATGAAACGAACGAGATTTCGGTCATCGATAGCGACGAAAAGCAACTCGAAGTTCTCCAAGAACGGTTCGATTTGCGCGCCTTGCTCGGCGACGCGGCTTCGCCCAATCTGCTCGCGAGCGCGGGCGCGATGGACGCCGATATTCTGATTGCCGTGACCGCTAAAGACGAGACGAACCTTGTGGCCTGCACGCTCGCGAGCCAACTTTTTAATATCCCGATTCGAATCGCTCGCGTCAGAAATAGCGAATTGCGCCACTATCCTCGTATTCTCGGCGAGGAAGGTTTCCACGCGACGAGCATCATCTGGCCCGAACGCGCGGTCGCTAGCCACTTGGCTAAACTCATCATGTTCCCTGCCGCGCAGCAGGTACTCTCGATGGCGGACGGCTTACTGACGCTATTTACCGTTCGAGCGATGGCGGGCGCGTCTCTTGTCGGCAGGTCTTTAAGAGAAATATTTATCCAGTTACCCGAAGCGCGCGTGCGGTTTGTTTCCATCTATCGTCGCAATCACCGTCTTTATTGCCGGCCCGATACCGTCATTGAAGCGGGTGACGAAGTGACCGTTTTAACGGCAACCGCAGACGCGCACGACGTGATCGCGACGCTTCATACGAACGAAAAAGCCGAAACCATCGTCTTATTTAACGGCGGTACGCTCTCGCCCTTGGTGGTCGAAGCGCTGCAGCCGCAGCGGCACAATCGCCGAATCAAAATTTTCGAGTCAAACGAGCGCACCGCGACGGAACTCTCGCGCCAATTTAATACCTCTCGCGTGTCGGTTTCTCTCATCCAGAAAAACGACCCCGTTGCCTTAACCCAAGAAGGCATCGGCCAAGCCGACGTCGTCTTGACGCTTTCGCCTAACGAAGAAGCGAATATCATGAGCGCGCTTTTGGCCAAACGCTTAGGCGCCAAGCGCACCATCGTGCTCCTTGACCGTCAGGTTTATTCCAACATCGTCTACGGTACCGATATCGACGTGACGGTATCTTTGACGCAAACGTCTTTGGGTGAGCTCTTGCGCCATATTCGCTACGGGGATGTCGTGAGCGCCCAAGAAATGTATCGAGGCGGCGCCGAAGCAATCGAAATCGTCGCTCACGGTTCTCAAAAAAGT
>DNBE01000001.1 GCA_003543795.1 Sutterella sp. | reverse complement strand
CGGCGACTGCACGGCACTTATGGCAACGATCTTTTTACGTCGTATGGGGTTTGATCCCAAAGGCTCCGTGCTATTGAGCTGGATGTGCGACGAGGAACGCGGCGGCGGTCTCGGCGTTCAATATTTGGTGAAAAAAGGGCTTTTAAAAGGCGATTTCGGCATTTGCCCCGAACCGACCGACGGGTCTTTGCGTTACGCACACCCCGGTATCCTTCGCGGTTACATCACCTATAAAGCCGAACCAGCGCATGTCGCAAGACCGTATCCGTTCGGCGACAACGCCCTGCAAAAAGCGGTTCGTGCCTATCTCGCGCTCGACAAGATCAACGAACGCTTAGAAAAAATCAAGCTCGATGATCTCCCGTCCCCGCGCCTTGTCATCGCGGTTTTAAACGCGGGCGAAGTCGCAAACGTCCATCCTTCGAAAGCGACGTTTTGGTTTGATCGCAGAATCGTGCCCGGTGTCGAAGGCGAAACGCACGACGAGGCGATTGCTGAAATCCGCGGTGCACTCGATCGCTTAAAAGCCGAGCGCGAAGGCTACGACTACGAACTCGTCGTCACGTCTCGCCGACCCGTTTTGCAAGCACCTAAAGACGACACCTTTACGGGTATCGTTCAGCAGGCTTTCGAAGAAGTCATGGGTCGCCCCGTTCCCACTTTACGTTGGGAAGGAGCATGTGACGCCGCTTGGATTCAGCAAGAAAACGCAACCGACTTACTCGTCATTTCGCCCGCTAAATGGGATGATATGGCGGCACCCGACGAAAAGCTCGATATCGAAGACTATTTAAATTACATCAAGGTCTTTATGCGCACGTTGGTGCTCGCTTTAAGTTAAGGTCTTAAAATACGCCCCGACTTCGCAGTCGGGGGCGCGATCCCGACGGCCGTCAAGTCGTCGGGATTTTTTATGAAAGCTTTACTTTTATACGCGGGCGTCGTTTTCGTGACCTGCGCGACGCCTGGCGCAGGCGTCCTTTTTACAGTTTCTAACGCCTTTCGAGGCCCTCGAAAGGCTTTTTGGCACGCGCCCCTCGGAAACGCTTTGGGCGTATTTATCGTATCGGTCATTTGCGCCGTCGGTTTGGGTTCGATTATCGCGACTCACCCGCTACTTTTTTACGGTTTACAGATAGCGGGCGCTTTCGTTTTGATTTATCTCGGCTTTCGAAATTGGTTCGCGAGTCCGACTTCGCTCGCAAGCGACAACTCCTTAGCAACAGAAGAACCCTTTTGGCGCATTGTGAGCGAAGCGCTCGTAATGCAAGCGACGAACCCGATGCTCATCGTGTTTTTATTGAGTCTATTGCCGCAATTTATCGACCCGACAGAACCTTACGTGACGCAAACCGTTATTCTTTTAGCCATTTTTACGACGATTTGTCTGCTCGTTCATTTGGTTTACGGTTGGATTGCGGCGACGGGCTCCGCGCTTTTAAAAGACGTTCGCTACGCGCGCGTCTTTTTGCGCGTCAGCGCGCTTTTATTTTGGTTAATCGCGGGAAGCGTTTTCGTCGGTTTTATCCGATAGCGCTTCTTTTGAGGTGCGTGCGACGCGCGTCGATGTGTGCGAAAATTTCATCCTAACTCTTCGGAGACTCTATGGCTTTTGAATCTTGGCGCAATTATTTTCTCATCGCGACACCTTGCATGATCGATCCCACGTTTTGCGGGGCGGTCGTTTATCTTTGCGAACATAACGAAAACGGCGCGATGGGTTTTGTCATCAATCATCCGCTGCCGCCGGGATTGGAACGCTCTTACACGGAAGATATGGTCAGGCACCTCGGGCAACGCGCCAAAACGGTTCGATTATTCGAAGGCGGTCCGCTCGGGCTTGACGGCGTTTATATCTTGCACCGTCCGCAAGAAATCTTTTCCTCGGCGGTAACACTCGCGCCCAACGTGATGCTATCGATGTCGAAAATCGATTTCGAAAAAATCTTTACCCAAAAAGAAGAAAAGGATTACCTCGTCATTACGGGTTATTGCAGTTGGGGCGCGGGACAACTCGAGCGCGAGCTCGAGGGGCCGGATTGGCTCCTTGCCCCCTTTGACGAGAAACTTATTTTCGATGTCGACCCGATGTCAAGACTCGAGGCGGCGCTCGCGAGTATCGGTTTGACCGAGAATCAACTTTCGACCCTTTCTAACGAGGCTCACGCATGAGTGACATCGACACGATTCTCGGTTTTGATTTCGGTACGAAACGTATCGGTGTTGCCGTAGGCGACACGCTCATCAAAAGCGCGCAAGCGCTCGAAATCGTGCCGTCAGATCCCAAAGACGCGCGTTGGTCTCGAATCGAAACGCTCATTAAAACCTGGAAGCCTTCCCTCGTGGTTGTCGGACGTCCCTCGTACCCCGACGGCGCGCCCCACGAGATGACGCGCGCCGCGGAAAAGTTCGCGAGGTCGCTTGCGGGTCGGTTTTGCGTTAAAACCGTTATGGTCGACGAACGATACTCAAGCGCCGTCATCGAAGCCGACGCTAGCGAGCATATCGACGACTTGTCCGCCTGTCTTATTCTTAACCAATGGTTTGCTGAAAACGGAAAGTGAGGATTTCATGCGTTACGTGCGCGGCGTTTTGCGTTTTTTCTTGACGATTTGCTATCTCTTTTACGTCTATTTGTTGGCGGTTTGCGTGCTCCCCGTCGCGGGTCCCGAGAAAAAACGCCGCATCATCCGTGCCCACGCGGCTTTTTTACTCACCCTTCTCGGCTTAAAGTTTTCGATTAAGGGAAAACTCAAAGAAAAGGGCACGCTTTTAGTCTCGAACCACGTCTCTTTTGTCGATATCGCGCTTTTAGAAGCGGCGCACCCGGGGCGCTTCATCGCTAAGCAAGAAATCGCTTCTTGGCCGCTCTTTGGCACGATTTCAAAAGGGGTCGGTACGCTTTTTATCAATCGCGAGAAAGCTCGCACGATTTTGGCTGTTAACCGCGCCATATCGGAAGCCTTAACGCGCCTAGAGACGGTTTTCGTTTTTGCCGAAGGCAAAACCGGAAACGGGACTTCCCTTTTACCCGTGCGATCGAATTTATTGCAACCCGCAATTGA
Organism: Sutterella sp.; assembly: GCA_003543795.1. GTDB lineage: Bacteria > Pseudomonadota > Gammaproteobacteria > Burkholderiales > Burkholderiaceae_F > Aphodousia. The sequence continues at coordinate 9,563 of DNBE01000001.1, read as the reverse complement.
TACCCGTCGCCCGGTTCAACCCGTCGCGATTTGCTACATGTACGAGGGCGCCCTCACCGATCGCGCGAGTTATTGCGATCGCAACATTTTTGCTTGTCTTTGGGAAATCGTCACAACGCCGGGGTTAAATGCCGTCGTTAAAATCCTGCCCGCGATCGAGCCGCTTCCGGAAGACCGTCACGCGCTCGCGAAATCGATTTCTAAAGCTGTAAGCGCCGCGATGGGTGTAGAAGATCCTTTGGCGAATCGCCCCGATTAACTAAATTTCGTCGGATCTTGGTAGCCCGAAGACTTCACCGAAATCACTTTTCGGTCGGGAAGACGCACGGCCGTTAGCGCGCCGCCCCAAAGGCAACCTGTATCGATTCCGATAAAGTCGTCCGTCATCTTTAAGCCTAGCGTCGACCAATGCCCCGCGACCACGACCGTGTCGCGGGTTTTACGTTTGGGCGACATAAACCAAGGGATTAAAGAGGGGTCTGTCACCTCGGGCGCGAGTTTGGCGCGATAGTCGGGCGTGCCGTCGGCTTTGACGTAACGAATGCGCGTAAAGCCGTTTAAGACGGCGCGAAGGCGCGCCAAGCCCGTTAAAGACTCGTCCCAGAGGTCTTTTCCGTACATGTCGCTTAACCAATATTTCCAGTCGGGCGAACGCAGTTTGGTTTCGACTTCGCGGGCAAGCGTTTGCGCTTTATTTAAATCCCAAGCCAAGTCGATTGCGGCGTGCACAAGCGTAAATTCACGGAAACGAATCAAAAGGCTTTGACCTCGTAGATAGTCAATGAGTTCTCCCGCGTCGGGGGCATCGAGCACTTCTTGGATGGTATCTTTCGGACTCATTTTCGCGGCGCCCGCCGCCGCGCAAAGTAAATGTAAGTCGTGGTTTCCGAGAAGCACTCGCGCGCGAGCGCCGAGCGACTTCACAAATCGCAATGTTTCTAGCGAAAACGGGCCGCGGTTGACGATATCGCCCACAAACACGACGGGGATGTCGCGATCGAGCTTTTCAAAAAGCTCTTTTAGATTCGGCAGACACCCGTGGACGTCACCCACGGCATAAAGGTAATCTTGATTCATAAGGTAAATGCTAATGCGCAAAAGGCGCCTTTTCAAAAGTCTTCGAACCGGTGATTAAGTCCGAACGCCTACGAAAGCGCCCGTTTTCTTCAAGGCGCATTTGTTAAAATGGATAAGTTAAAGCGCCGAACTCATAAACGGCGCAAAGAAGGAATTTGAATGTACAAAGACGACGGGCTTTTTCAAAAAATTAAAGACCATCTGCAGCGCCAAGCGAAAGAAGGCGGGCGAATCGATACCGAAATGCAACTTTGCGAGCGTTTCGGGGTGACTCGCTACCGCATCCGAAAGGAGCTCGACGTCTTAACCCAAATGGGCATTCTCGAAAGAAGCCCGAAACGTGGCACCAAAGTGCGCGAGATGGGCGAAAACGTTCTTAAGAGTCAAATTCAAGAGCGCTTTGATATCGCTAATTTCGACGTCCAAGAGTTTCTCGAAGCGCGCATCTTAATCGAATGCTCTTTAATCGAAATCGTCACGCGGCGCTTAACGCCTCAGATGTATAGTCGTCTCGAAGCCTGTCTGATCGCGATTGAGAAAAATGCCGACCAAGCGTTAATTGCCGACGAAAACGATCGCAATTTCCACTTGTTACTCCTTGAAGCTTGCGGCAATCGCGTGCTTCAGGTTTTCTCAAGCGTTTTAGTCGCTTACTTTGATCGGACGTCCGATAAAGTCGCGACGCTCGATCAAGCGTTTTTCTTAGATTGCGCTAAAAAAGAGCGTCAGATTCTTTTAGCCATTCGCAAAAACGACGCGCAAAAAGCAACCGAACTCTTACGAGAACATTTGCTTGAGCAAAGCGGGTATTTCGCGGCTTAAAAGCGAGAACTTTTTAGGATTTCGAGCGCCGAATTTTTTCGAGCGTTTTCGTGGTCGACGTCTGATGCTCGAAGGCGACGAGTTTCACTTCGCCTCCCCAAGTCTTCACCAAATCGCGCTCGGGTAAGGGCTTATTTTCGTAATCCGCGCCTTTGACATAAATATCGGGCTTGACGGCTTTTAAAACGTTAAGCGGCACCGATTCTTTAAAAATCACGACCAAATCGACGCTTTCGAGCGCGGCAACGAGCGCCGCGCGATCGGCTTCGGGGTTTATCGGGCGATCGTCACCTTTCCCCAATGTTTTCACCGACGCGTCCGAATTGACCGCCACGACTAAAGACTTTCCGAAAGCCTTCGCCCGCGCGAGATAAGTCGCGTGACCGCGATGCAAAATATCGAAAACGCCGTTAGTCATCACGACGGGGTGAGGAAGGACCGCGACGCGAGTCGCGAGTTCGTCAAACGAAACGATTTTCGATTCAAAAGTCACTTTTTCGGTCATTTCGGTGCACTCAAAATTTTCTCGATTAATTGCGCGGCTTCGGGAAGGTTTCGCGCAACATGCGTCGCTGCCGGGACGAGCGCTGGGACCGCGGTCCCGTTTTTACCCACGAGGACGCGAACGGGAAGACCCGCCGCAAGGCCCGCTTGCGCATCAGAAGGTTTATCGCCCACGATGGCGCTTTTGGATAAATCGATATCTAAGTCTTTCGCCGCTTTAATAAGCATGCCGGGCGCGGGTTTCCTGCAATCGCACACCGTCCGATAAGGCGCTTCGCCTTTATCGGGATGGTGCGGACAAAAGTAGATGCCGTCGAGCGCCGCGCCGTGCGCTTGAAACGTTTCAAGTAACCAATTTTGAGACACGAGATAGGCTTCTAAAGAATAAAACCCGCGCGCGATACCGCTTTGGTTTGTAACGATAACGACGAGAAAACCCGCGGCTTTAAGCTTAGCGACGCTTTCAAAAACGCCCGGCAAAAACCGAAACGCGTCGGGTTCGACGATATAGCCCGCGTCTTCGTTAATGACGCCGTCTCGATCTAAAAATACCGCTTGTCGCATCGCCTTTAACGCCCGAAAAGTTCGTTAAAGGTTAAGGTCGCGGTACCGAGTTTGGCAACGACGATACCGCCCGCGCGATTAGCGATTTTCATCGCTTCTTCGAAGCTTTTACCCGAAGCGATCATCGCCGCGAAAACGGCGATAACGGTATCGCCCGCGCCCGAAACGTCAAAGACTTCGAGCGTTTGCGCGGGCACCGATTGTGCGCCTTGCGCCGTAAATAGCGTCATCCCTTCTTCGCTACGCGTAAGAAGCAACGCTTGGAGGTCGAGGTGTTCGCGCAACGCGCTCGCTTTACTAAAGAGTTCTTCCTCACTACGCCATTCGCCGACGACGGCCGCGAGTTCGTTTCGATTCGGGGTGATGACGGTCGCGCCTTTATAGCGATCGAAGTCGGTTCCTTTGGGGTCGATTAAGACGGGAATCGAGCGCTTTTTAGCAAGATTAATCATCTGCGTGATGTGGTCGAGCCCGCCCTTGGCGTAATCGGATAAAACCACCGCTTCGTAGGAATCGAGTAGATGCGTGAAGTCATCGAGATGTTCGGTTAAAACCGCTCGATTCGGGTGGTCTTCGAAGTCGGTCCGAAGGACCTGTTGCTGGCGAGAGATGATGCGCAATTTAACGGTGGTTTTTAATTGCGAGTCATGGTGCAAATGCGGTTCGATGCCTTTTTCTCGCAAAATGTTTTCCACCATTTCGCCTGCTTCGTCTTCGCCGACAACCGATAAAAGACCCGTTTTAACACCTAAACTCGCTAAGTTCGAAGCGACGTTCGCGGCGCCTCCTAATCGGTTTTCCGTTCGCATAATACGCACGATCGGAACGGGTGCTTCGGGAGATAATCGGGTGGAGTCGCCGAACCAATAGCGATCGAGCATCGCGTCGCCGGCAACGAGAATACGTCTGTCGGAAAAGAAGTTCTTCACGGGTAACTCTCTTTAAGGAACATCGATTCCGTAGATTTTAAGCACAAAATCGACCGCTGTCTCTAATCGATGAGAAGCAATCGCGCGTCATCTCGCCAAGACAATTCCCCTATAATTGAGGCACTTCTAGGGAGCGGTTAACCGATGAGGCGTTATGCGTAAGATTTTGATTGTCAAGACCACGTCTATGGGAGACCTCGTGCACGCCTTACCCGCCGCTTGCGATATCGCCCGACACATGCCTGAGGCGCAAATTCATTGGCTTAGCGAATCCTCTTTTGCGGACATTCCCCGACTTTGTTCGGCTGTGACCGCCGTCCACGAAGTCGCTTTACGTAAATGGAAGCACGCTCCGTTTTCTTCTGAAACCAGACAAGCCGTCGCGCGCGTTCGAGACGAACTCGAGGCCGCACGCTTTGATACCGTCATCGACCTTCAGGGACTTGTTAAAAGCGCATGGGTCGCGCGTTGGGCAAAAGCGCCCGTTTACGGCTATGACAGGCGTAGCATTCGCGAACCGTTAGCGTCCTTTTTCTACTCGAAAACTTTCGCGGTCAGCCGTCAAATGCACGCTATCGAGCGTTGCAGGCGTTTAGCGGCTTTGGCTTGTCAATTCCCGTTTGAAGAAAAGCCTCTTGATTTCGGCATTAAGCTCGCGAAATCCGCCACGCAAACGGTTTATTTCATGCCGAGCACAAGTCAGGCCCGTAAGCTTTGGGCAGAAGACGCCTGGGTGAAGTTAGGTCAACGCCTTGCGGCCGAAGGCTATGACGTGCGCGTTCTTTGGGGAAGTGTTCCCGAACGCGAGCGCGCCGAGCGCATCGCGCGCGCAATCGGCACGAACGCGACTTTAAATCCCAAGATGAGCTTGAGAGAATTAGCCGATGCCTTTGCCGCCTCAAGCGGCGTTTTCGCGCTTGATACGGGGTTATTACATCTAGCGGCGGCGCTCGCGATTCCCGCAATCGGGATCTATACCGACTCAAAGCCGCTGCTACTTGGTGTCGTCGGAGAAAAAGTGGCGACCGTGGGCGGCAAAGACACGATTCCCGACGTCGATACCGTTTGGGACGCTTTTAGGAGACTCGCATGCCGATGACTAGCGGCTTTTATCGAATCATCGCGCCCGTTCTCGAGCCCTTCGCGGCGCTTTATTTATTAAAGCGCTCGATGCGTCAAAAAGCGTACCTCAAGGGCTGGGGCGAGCGATTCGGGTTCTCGAGCTTTCAGGGGTTCGGGAACCGTCATCCGATTTTTTGGATTCATGCCGTAAGTGTCGGCGAAACCAATGCGGCCGAACCCCTAATCGACGCGATTTTAAAGGCGTACCCAAAAGGCGCGATAATCCTCACCCACATGACGCCCACGGGGAAAGACGCCGGCTTAAAGCTCGTTCAAAAAGCGCCCGAGCGCATCGTTCAGCGCTTTTTGCCCTATGACACGGTCGGTAACGCCAGGCGATTTTTTAAAGCCGTTAAGCCCGATATCGGGCTTATTATGGAAACGGAAGTTTGGCCCACGTTTTTAAGGGAAGCCAAACGCGCGGGATGCCCAACGGTGCTCGTCAACGGCCGCCTTTCGGAAAAGTCTCTTCGCGCCGCCTTGCGTTGGTCTCCTTTGATGCGCGACGCTTATTCGGATTTAACCGCCATTTGCGCGCAATCGGCATCGGACGCCGAACGTTATCTCAAACTTCAAGACAAGACGCCCCTTATCACGGGGTCTCTTAAGTTTGACGTCAAAATCAATGACGAAGTTGTCAAACGCGCGCAAAAAGACAAAGCTCGGTGCGCTAAAAAAATCATTCTTTTGGCGAGTTCTCGAGAAGGCGAAGAAAAGCCCTTTATCGAAGCGATCAAAGCCCAAGGTCGCCGCGACATCCTTTACGTTCTCGTGGTTCGTCATCCTCAGCGCTTTGACGCAGTCGCAAAAGACTTGGAAGACGCGTTCGTTCATTTCGAGCGCCGAAGTCGTTGCGCTTTTGACGAACTGCCGGAAAATGCGCTCGTTTACCTCGGCGACACAATGGGCGAGATGGCTTACTACTGCGCTTTGGCTGACGTTGTCATTATGGGCGGCAGTTTCGGCAATTTCGGCTCTCAAAACGTAATCGAACCCGCAAGTATCGGACGAGGCGTCATCGTAGGGCCGAGCACCTTTAACTTTTCTTTTGTTATTGCCGAAGGCCTTAAAAAAGGCGGCTTGCGCCAAGTCGAAAACATGCCTCAGGCCGTCGACTTAGCCGTCGAGATTGTGAGCGACGCAGCGCTTACCGCCGACTTCGGAGAAAAAGCCTCGCGCTTTGCGAAAAGCTTAAAAGGCGCGACGAGTAAAACGATGCGCCTTATCAAGGAGACTTTGAAATCATGATCGCGAATGTACTTTCCGTTGCCGGGGTTGATCCTAGCGGCGGCGCAGGGATTTTTGCGGACATTAAAACCTTTAGCGCTTTGGGTGCCTACGGTTGCGGAATCGTTACGGCGCTCACCGCCCAAAATACGAAAGCCGTCACGGGTATTTACGCCGTCGATCCCGACTTCGTAGGCGAGCAATTCGATACGCTATTTGCGGACGTCAGAATCGACGCCGTCAAAATCGGCATGATCGCGCAAGCGTCAATCGTTCGCGTCGTCGCAGAGCGCCTGAAGCGCTACGCGCCCCGATATATCGTGATCGATCCCGTTATGGTCGCAAAAAGCGGCGACGCGCTGATGCCTAAAGAAACGGTCGAAGTTTTTAAAAACGAGTTACTCCCTCTAGCGACGCTTATTACGCCTAACTTACCCGAAGCGGGCGCCCTTTTAGGAAAAGCGCCCGTTTCGCGAACAAAAGAGATGCCCGATTGCGCAAAAGAACTCAAAGGCCTTCTTACTAAAGACGCCTGGGTGCTATTAAAGGGCGGCCATCTCGAAGGCGCGACAAGTCCCGACGTTTTAACAAACGGCGAAGTCATCAAAACCTTTGACGCGCCCCGCGTCGCGACGGCGAACACCCACGGCACGGGCTGCACGTTAAGTAGCGCTCTAGCCGCGCTTTTACCTCAAACGGGAGACGTCATCGAAGCCGTCACCCGCGCGAAAGCCTTTATGACGCAAGCTATCGAACACGCTGACGAATTAGACGTCGGTTCGGGCCACGGCCCGGTGCACCACTTCACAAGCCTTTGGCCCTCAACGAAATGAAGTTGCGAAATAGATTCGAATTCGATAAGATAGCCTTTCCTTTAAAAAAGGAATGTGACTCGAGGCGGTGTAGCTCAGTCGGTTAGAGCGAGGGAATCATAATCCCTGCGTCCGGGGTTCGAGTCCCTGCACCGCCACCAAAAATTTCGTCTTCCATGACGAAATTTTTTTATGTCTTTCTCCTTTAAAAACGCAAACCGCGGCTTTAAGACCGCGGTTTTTCGTTATCGGCGTAAATTAGCGAGGAATGTACCTCGGACCGTAGGGAATGCCGGGATCGGTGACAATCGCTTTAAAGCCGCGCGCGGCAATCGCGTCTTTGCCGCGTTCCGTACAAATCACATTTCCCGCTTTGCCAAGGATTTTGCCATCGAGCATAATCGGGCGTCCGTCGACGAAAGCGGCTTTCGGACGCTGAGACGCAAAATCGTAGACCGACAAATCGGCGTCGGCTCCGACGCTTAAATGGCCTTTATTTTCTAAGCGCAACATGCGAGCCGGATTAAGCGACGTTTTAATGACGAATTCCGAAAGGCTCAGAATGTCGAGTTTGACAAGAGACAACCCTTGGGAAAGGATAACATTTCTCGGAATGCAGCCGCCGTCGGTGCTGATCGCGTCCACGACAAAGCTTCCGTCGGGGCGTTTGGCTTGCGCGAGTTCGATACGCGGTAGCGGCGGATTGACATTGAAACTCCCGCCCACGTCCGTTTTCATTTCTAACCAATACTCGAGCCCTTCGCGCCCGGTCATCAAGTCGCTCACGCCGCCCGCGTCATAAACCGCAAAGACGCGTCCTGCTAAAAAGGCCGCTTGAACGCCCTCGACATCTTCGCTAAACCCGAATCGACGCAGACAGTTACCAGTCACTTTGCTAATGATTTTGCCTTGGGCGTCGCAAGCTAATCGCGTGCCGTTTTTGGGCGAAACATAGCTTTCGCAAAAAACGTTCGGGTTAGCCACAAGCTTATCGATCGCTTCGCGTGTTTCTTGCATTTCGGGGCGAATCGCGCCTCGACAATACGCGTTGATATGTGCGAGGTGTAACGGGTGGCCGTCCGCCATATCGACCGCTTCGAGCATCCCTTCGATGTTACTGCCGTGTTCGGTCGTACCCGCGTGCCAGGCAACATAGGCACGGCGCTCTAGCGCGGTTTTGATGAGTAAAGAAGAAATATCGGGCGTTAACGGATAATGCCCGCCCATTAATTTGACACCGAGCGTTCCGAAAGCAAGCGCCGATTCGATGAGTTCGATCATTTCCGCTTTCGAAGGCGTCGTGTTTTTAAAGGTGTAGGGTGGTGAGGCAAATTGCAAAATCCCGACATTAAGTCCCGCGCCGTATTCTGGCAATTTATCGAGGATATCGTCCATGGGACCCGCCATATCTAGGCACGTCGTGACGGCTTGAAGAGCGAGCATCCGATGTCCGTAGGGCGAGCCCCACATCGTCCCGAGATGCACGTGGCTATCGATAATGCCGGGCTGGATAACGTAGCCCGAGAAATCGTACTCTTGGTTTGCTTTACCCGAGATTTCGGGCGAGACTTGCGCGATTTTGCCGGCTTCGACGGCCACATCGGCAACGGCATCAAGACCGTTTAACGGGTCGACGACGCGAGCGTTTCTGAGAATAAGATCAAACATAGTCCTTCTCCTAAGCCCTTGATATAAGAACTATTGTACGGGTTTTCTAAGGAGAAAAGACGTGCTTTGCGACCTAGTTTTGATTGAGGAAATAAAGCCCGAAAAGGCAAAGAACGACGCCGATGACTTTACTTGCGTTAATCGTTTCGCCGTAAAAAAGGGCGCCTACGAAAACGAGCGCGACCGCGACGAACGCGCTTTGAACGGTCGCGGCGGTGCTCACAGGCCACCCCGCTTTATAAGCAAATATAAACCCGACCTCAAGGCCCACTAAAACGATACCGAAAGCAAAAGGCGCCCAATTGATTTTGGTGTATTCGACGACCAAATTCGGGTGGTCCGTTAAGACGAAATATAAAAGGGCGCTCACCGAAAACGCCACGAAATAAACGACGGTCAATGACGCCAAAGGCGACATGTCCGCGGGGACGGCTTTAGCGCAGACTTGATAGACGACGTTGGCGACAATCACGAGCGCGATCGGCCAGATATAGGCGAGCATAGTTAAAAGCTTCTTTTCGATAAAAACGGTCTCGATTTTACCCGAAAACGAGAATATGCCTTTTCTTTACTGGTTTATAATGGCGATATGACTTTTTAAAAAGCAGAAAGTTTCGTTATGGTCGAGAACGTTTTAGAAAAATTAACGTCTTTATTTGAAACGGGGCAAGCCCGTTTTCGCGTTCTCGAGCACGAAGCTAACGGTAAAACGTCGCTTTCGGTTTCCGAAATCCGCGGTACCGAATTGGGTCAAGGCGCTAAAGCGCTCGTGACGCATATTAAAGGTAACGGCGTCAACGTCTATTGCTTAGCCGTGCTGCCTGCCGATAAACAAGCC
>DNBE01000114.1 GCA_003543795.1 Sutterella sp. | reverse complement strand
TAACAAAAGCCTCAGCCGTATCCTTCGTGGTAATTAATTGATAGCCCGCATCCGTTTTTTGAATCGAGAAATAAAAGCGCACGAGTCCCTGAGGTGTGCAAAGCGCCGCGAAAGCGGGCGGCGTTTGCATGTCTGCGGTCGTAATTCGATGCAAAAAGTCTTTTGCGTCTTCACCCGATACTTCAATCGCGCTAAAAAGGCTCAAAGCGTCATCGGTCGCGTTTGTGAAACGAGGCAAAGACATCGACGGGCATCCTTTATTAAAATGTCGGTTATTAAAAATACGAAACGGATGTATTCTAGAGCATTCGTCAAACCATGCCACACAAATCGAATCGCCCGAGCGCTTGGCAAAAAGTCAAAAGCTTTTTCTTTGACGGAAAGCTTTGGCTTAATTACCTTTCGGTTCGCTTTAAAAAAGCGGCCTCCCCGATGCGTTCGTCGATTTCGGCTTTGGCGCGCCTTTTTTCTCAAGTTAATCCCAAAAAACGCTTCTACGCGATTGCCGTTTTTGCGATTATTGCCGTTTTAGGCCTTACCTGGCATTGGCAAAATACACCCGATTGGAAAATCGCGAAAGAACCCGTCATCGTTCGCATTCTTCCGGGGACTGCCGCGCGATACGTCCCCGATGCTTTGGAAAGAGCGGGGATTTCAATTTCGCGGGTTCTTTGGCGATTCTCATTATTTGTGACTAGCGCCTACGACATTCACGCGGGCTACTATCAGATTCTGCCCGACGATTCCGTTTTAGATATTTTGGGGAAACTCAAAGACAAACGCGCGCACCTATTTTCGGTACGCATTGCCGAAGGGGCGACTTTTTGGGAAATGCTCGAAGCGATGCGTCAAGCCGAAGGCTTAAAGCATGACACCCAAAACATGACCGCTAAAGGCATTCTCGAAGCCGTCGGCGCCAAAGAAAAACATTTGGAAGGGCTCTTTCATCCGGAAACGTATCGATTCCACGCCGACATTTCCGATCTAGTGATTTTGCGTCAGGCTTATGACGCGCAAAAAGAAATCTTAGAAACGCTTTGGAAAGACCGCGCGGCAGACTGCGCCCCGAAAACGCCTTATGAAGCTTTGATTTTGGCGTCGATTATCGAGCGCGAAGTCGCGATTTCAACCGATCGCTATCTTGTGGCGGGAATTTTTACGAATCGCCTGAAATATAAAATGGCGCTTCAAACCGATCCGAGTTTAATTTACGGCCAAGGGCAAAAATACGGCGGTAAAATTACGCGAGCCGTTATCGACCACGATAATCCGTATAACACTTATCGGTATCCGGGATTACCTCCGACACCGATCGGGATGCCGAGCCAAGAAAGTATTCACGCGGCTCTCCATCCGACAAAAACCGATTATTTGTACTTTATTAATAAAGATGACGGGGAGTTGGTCCCGAGCCGAACGCTCGAAGAGCATAACGAGGCCGTTAACCGTTACATCAGAAAAACCATTAAATGAGTAAACCGCGTTTTATCACGTTCGAAGGTATCGACGGGGCCGGGAAAACGACCCAGATTCGTGCCGTCACGCAAACCGCAGCCGAGAAAGGTATCGACTTTATTTTGACGCGGGAACCCGGCGGCACGCCCGCGGGCGAAATTATCCGCAAGACGCTTTTAAATGAGGCGATGGATCCGTTAACCGAAACGCTCTTATTTTTCGCAAGCCGCGCTGAACTCGTTCAAAACGTCATCCGTCCCGCGTTAGAAGCCGGCCGTTGGGTCTTTTGCGATCGATTTACGGACGCAACTTACGCTTATCAATCGGGCGCCAAAGGCATTCCCGCCGAAACGGTTTTGACGCTCGAGAAAACCGTGCTCGGCGATTTCAAACCCGATTTAACGATTTTGTTTGATATCGCGCCCGAAATCGCCGCAACGCGGCTATCGAAAGCGCGCGAAGCCGACCGCTTCGAAAGAGAAAGTATCGACTTTTTTACGCGGGTGAGAAACGCCTACCTTGAGCGAGCGAAAGCTGACCCCGATCGGTTTTTCATTATCGACTCGTCTCGCGCGCCCGAAGTGATTACTCAAGAATTAAAGGAATTTTTGCGTTCATGGCTCTAGATTGTTATCCCTGGCAAGTCGAATTGCGCGCCTGTCTTGAAGCCGTGCGCGAGAACCTTCCGAACGCCGTTTTGATATACGGGCCGAGAGGCATCGGCACCGTTGACTTCGTCATCGAATTCGTAAAGTCGCTTGTTTGCGAAAATCCTGCCCCTGACGGCTCGCCATGCGGTACTTGCGCGGGCTGCGCTTTAGCTCGCGCTTATACCCATCCCGATATCGCTTATGTGTTGACCGAGCCCGAAGCGCTCATTCGCCATATTCCTTTTACGGAACCCGATACCGCTAAAAAAGACCGTAAGCTTTACCGCGAAATTCTCATTCACCAGATTCGCGCGTTAACGGACTTTTTAAATTTAACGACGCATCGCGCAACCGGCCGTCGAGCGGTCGTGATTTACCCCGCGGACGTGCTTCGCGCCGATAGCGCTTCGGCGCTATTAAAAAATTTAGAAGAGCCGCCCAAAGACACGACCTTTTTCTTGGTCGCGGACGACCTCGACAAAGTCCTTCCCACGATTCGCTCTCGCTCGCGCTTGTTGCGCGTAAAGCCCCCGGCCGAAGACGAAGCCATTCATTTTCTTTCGATGCAAGGCATCTCGCATCCGAAAGACGCGCTTCGCAAAAAAGGCGGCCAGCCTTTAACCGTCATCTACGAGCGCCTTGTCGAAGAAGATGACGATATGGATAAAAAAGTTAAAGCGGAGCTTTTATCTTTAGGAACGCTCTCCGAATC
>DNBE01000045.1 GCA_003543795.1 Sutterella sp. | reverse complement strand
CCGATGACGCGAACGGCAAGACCAGGACCCGGGAAGGGTTGGCAGTAGACCTGGTAGTCTGGAAGGCCCAACTCGCGCCCCGCTTGGCGGACTTCGTCCTTAAAGAGGTCGCGTAACGGTTCGATGATTTCTTTAAAGTCGACGTGTTCGGGAAGGCCGCCTACGTTATGGTGGCTCTTAATCGTTGCCGACTCGCCGCCGAGGCCGCTTTCGACCACGTCGGGGTAAATCGTTCCTTGCGCGAGAAAATCGACGGTACCGATTTTTTTAGCTTCGGCTTCAAAGACGCGGATAAATTCTTCGCCGATGATTTTGCGCTTGGTTTCGGGTGCCGTGACGCCTGCTAACTTCGATAAGAAGCGGTCGGACGCGTCCGCGCAAACGAAATTGATATCAAAGGGGCCGTCTGGCCCGAAAATCTGACAAACGCGATCTCGCTCACCTTTGCGAAGAAGACCGTGATCGACAAATACGCACGTCAATTGGCGACCGACGGCTTTAGCAAGCATCGCAGCGCAAACACTTGAGTCGACCCCGCCCGAGAGCGCGCAAAGGACTTTTTTATCGCCGATTTGTTGTCGAAGTTCTTGAACGCTTTTTTCGACAAAGGAGGCCATTTTCCAAGTGCCTTGGCAACCGCAAACGTTAAAAACGAAATTAGCGAGCATCTTGACCCCGTTTTCGGTGTGAAGCACTTCGGGGTGGAATTGAACGTTATAAAAGCCTTGAGCCGCGTTTTCGCTGGCCGCAACGGGGCAATTGGGTGTCGCGGCACTAATAGCAAAACCCGGCGCCGGTTGCTCGATGTAGTCGTTGTGGCTCATCCAGCAGACATTTTCTTTAGGTAACCCTTCGAATAATTTCGAGGCGGTATCAAGGGTAACGAGCGTTTTGCCGTACTCGCGTTCGGGCGCTTTACTCACACGGCCGCCCAATTGCATACTCATCAATTGCGCACCGTAGCAAATGCCTAAAATAGGAACGCCCCAGGTGTAGATTTCGGGATCGATGGTGGCAGAATCCGCGAGGTACACGCTATTGGGTCCGCCCGTAAAGATGATGCCTTTGAGGTTCTCGCGTTTGATATCCGCTAATTTTCTTCGGTAGGAGCAGATTTCGCAATACACGCCGCATTCGCGGACTCTGCGCGCGATCAGCTGGTTATATTGACCGCCGAAGTCGATAACGAGGATGGTTTCTTGGTTTTCGGTTGGGGTGCTCAAAATCGGGCTCCTAAGTAATAAGCGAAGATGATGCGAAATTATAGGGGAGAACGAAGCGTAATCGAGGGCATTCCATAAAACAAAGCGGGAAGCATGCTTCCCGCTTTGGTTCATCTAGACTCGAAACGCTTAAAGCGCGCGACCGATCGCGTCGACCCGAAGGATGCTGTCTTTAAAGCGCTCTGCGCTTAAGTCATAACCTTCGATATGCCAACCCGGAACGGTGACGGCTTTTTGAACGAGTTTATCAAGGGCTTCGGGGGTTAAGCCGATATCCGCGAGCTTAACGGGAAGACCGACTTTTTTATTGAAAGCCATCACGCGGTCACGTAATTCGGTTTGGCCGTCATACTCAAGTAAAGCCAAAACACCTAACGAGACAATCACGCCGTGCAAGTACTTGTGAGATGTCTCGAAAACCGTCGTGCCGTAATAAAAACAGTGCGCGAGGTTCGAGTTGTAGTAGTACTGAGGCGTGACGGTCATGTTGCTTACTAGTCCCGTCGAGATGATGATGCTTAAAGCCGTTTCTTGAAGCGCGCGAGAAGAAACGCCTTCCTTGGCGCTCTTGAGCGCATCTTCACCGTAGGTTAAAAGCGGTTCGGTGCAAGCCGCGCAAAGCGACCGACCGACCAAAAGATTTTGGTCGAGGTCGACGTGGCGCAAACCGAGCAACACTTCGGGTTCTTTACTTAAGGCGTCTCCGATGCCCGCTAAGAGGTAGATATCGGGAGCGCGGGCGATGATTTCGTCATTAATAAAGACGCACAAAGGCGGTTGCGGGCAATAAAAGTTGGCTTTAAAGGCACCGCCTTCGTCGTAGACGATAGAAAGCGCCGTGCAAGGCGCGCAGTTCGAAGCAATCGTCGGGAAGGTAAAAAGCGGTTTCCCGGTATGTTCGGCAACGAGTTTACAAGTATCGCAAGCTTTCCCGCCGCCGACCGCGAGAATCATGTCGGCCGCTTGTACAGCGGCGCTCGCTTCGAGCATAGCGGCGTTTTCGAACGTGACTTCACCTCCGTACCAGAGGCGATCGAGCACTTCAATCCCTTGGCCGTCAAGCGCGTTTTCGATTAAATCGGCTGCAACCGACATCGCGGTTTTACCGCCGATGATGACGGCTTTTTTGCCGTAGGGACGAACGATTTTAGCGGCGTTTTCATAGGCGTCGGGCCCGATGACGTAGTTAGGAAGGGCGACATAAGCGCGTTTCATAATTTGCGTTTCCTTCTTCAAAATGATTTGCGCTAAGGATACAGCGCGAACGAACGCGATGGAAAGAGCGCTAGTGACAAGTTCATATTTTTAAAAAGAAAAACATTTGATTTATGTCAAATTTGATAATTTAAAAACCCTTCCCTTTCAAGGGTTTAGAAACCTCAAAAAATCTATAAAAATCAAATAGTTAGAAGGCTTATTTTTTGGCTAAAAAGGGCCTTGCGGAGTATCCTTTCACTGTGGTTAAAAACAAAGGAGTCATTATGAAAAAAAGCGAACAAAAGTACTTTTCCCTCAAGATTAGCGACTACGACGACGGCATCGATGAGGAGTATCCCAAGTCTTTTTTAAAGAAGATGCTGGGGCAGCCGCAATTTTTTGAATATACGTGTGAGACACCGGTCGATGAAGACGTCTTCGAAGAGGCGATGGCTTCGAGGATCAGAACGTTAAAAGTCTTCGGACGCGAACCCATGGTCGTTGATATCAAAGGGACGGACACCTTCTTACAAACGGTGCTCCAACAAGAGCTTGAAGAAGACGATGAGGATGCGGACAAAGGCGACGTGTTCGGCGTTGTCGAATACGGCTTTCAAGAGCCGCGTCACAAAAGGCCGACGATTTTAAGACGCTATATTTATTCGAGAGAGACGATTGTCGAGATTTTTAGAGATATTTTATGTAAGGGTGTCATTCCGACCCGAGAAACCTGGGAAGATGTCACAAAGAAAGTTTTCGGAAGTTAGTCGTAAAAAACAAATCGATTTTCGCTCATGCGTTTATGATGCGAAATATCGACAAAGTTGATTTTTAAACTATGTCGGCAAAAAAGAAGTCTTTACACCGCTTCTTTTGAAGCCGACATAGTGTTATTGATGCGTGGTTAACCATAAGGACTAAGCCGTGACTCAAGGAAACATAAAAAGGCAGGCGATTCAATGCGCAATTGCGCTTGCGGCTTTTCTTTGTTTCGCGCTTCAGGCGCACGCGAGTATGACCATCATACGAGGCGGGGCCGTCGAACTCGCTCCGGGCGCAAAGAGCGGAGCAACCGCCGTCGTCCTTGTTGACGGCAAAATCGCTTACGTGGGTAACGATAAAGGTGCGATGGCTTTTCAAAAGCCTGACGCACGACTCATCGACGCGGGCGGTCATACGATTATGCCCACGATGACCGAGGCGCACATTCATATTCATACGGCGCTTAAAGCGCTCTATGAGGTTTCTTTAGATGTCGCAAACGATATCGCCGATCTTCAAAAAGCTATCAAACGTTTTGCTGACGAACATCCGAACCTAAAGGCTATTAACGGCGGCGGTTGGGCGGTTTCGGCTTTTGATCAAAACGGGCCGACAAAAGAAATGATTGACGCGGTCGTAAGTGACCGACCTGTCGCGCTTCAGTCGGCTGACGGTCATTCCGCGTGGGTTAATGCCAAAGCCCTTGCGATGCTCGGTATCGATAAAGCGTTCGCGCGAAGTTTTAATGCCGATCGCGCGGCTAAAGGCGGCAGCATCGTTGTTGACGCAAACGGCAATCCTACGGGTTATCTCAAAGAATCCGCGGCTCAGATGATCGGGCGTTTAAGACCGACTTATAGCCTCGAGCAATGTAAAGAAGCGCTCAGAAAGCAGCAACGCTGGCTTGCGGGCTTAGGCTTTACGAGCGCATTTGACGCGGGCGTTTTAAACGCCAATGAGGAAACGTCCGACAACATGTATCGAGCTTTAAGCGAGATGGCTCGAGACGGCGAACTGAAAATGAAAATCAGAGGATCGTTTTGGGTGTTGCCCTATCAATTTAAAAATTGGGATGAGTGTCAGGCGTATTTAGATCGTTGGATGAAAAAAATCGAGTTTTTGGGCGCAAACGACTACTACACCGTCACAACCGTCAAGATTATGAGCGATCAGGTACTCGAAGAAGGGACGGCGTATTTAAGCGAAGGGATGTATGCCAAAGGTGTTTTAGCTAATAACGATATCGAAAGTAACAATATTTGGGCAGGTAAAGAAGAGATTCTCGAGAAGGTTTTTGAATATGCTGCTACCCACGGCTTAAATTTACATATCCATCAAATCGGAGACGCCGCCGCGACTTTGGTTTTAGACGCGCTTGAAAAAGCCGTTCGCGTTTATCCCGACTTAAAAAATCAAAGAGTGTCATTAGCGCACTGCCAATTCATCAACGAGCGAGATAAGACTCGGATGGCCCGACTCGGTGTCTCCGCGATTGTCGCGCCCTATTGGGCGGTGATGGATGACTACTATTGGGACGTTTATTTACCTTTGATGAGTAGCCAGGCAAAGCTCGATAAACAGTACCCGATGCGTAGCCTCATTAATCACGGCATCAACGTCGCGTTCCATAGCGACTATTTCGTGACGACGCCCGATATGGGATACCTGTTTTATAGCGCGATGACGAGAGTGCTTCCGCAAAAAATCTATAACGAGTGGTATGGCGATAGTGACGAGTACTTTAGGACGACCGATATGAAGGTCTCTCAAAAGCCCAAAGATAATAAAACTCGTAAGGTCATCGGTCCGCTTAAACCCAGGAACGAGACCATGACGCTTGATCAAACGCTTGAAGCCGCGACGATTAACGGCGCCAAAACGATTAATCTCGATGACCGAATCGGAACGATTGAGGTCGGGAAAGCCGCTGACGTCATGATTTTGAATATGAATCTGAGAAAAGCTCGTTTGAAAAACATTGAAAACGTAAGTCCGGTCGTGACATTTTTCGAA
>DNBE01000055.1 GCA_003543795.1 Sutterella sp. | reverse complement strand
TAAAGGCGACGTGCCCGATAAAAAGACGCTCGTATCTTTTGCCAGAGACTATGACTTAGCGCTCACCGATACGATTCTTGAAGCGTATCGATTAAAGGGGCAGGTATTCGCGCCCGAACGGCCGGGCACGATGCGAGAAAGCGTTCGGATTATTTTCGCGAACGCTTTTGCTCGCGCTTCTTGGGAAGATGTTTTAAGTCTTAAAGTAGCATGTCCCGCGCTCGGCGCCTGGGCGGGCGCTTTGTACGGAGTGAAAGCGGGGCTCATCTCGAAAGCTCGAAGTAAAAAGTTGAGTCTTACCGCGCTCGCGTTAGCGAGAACCTTTGCGGGACAAAACGCGTTACGGTAAATAAAGGGCGCCGAGAATCGTTTCTCTTGAAGCGCCCGTCACGGCAGGACGCCCCGCGGGGCGGCCGTCAACACGCATCGCGGCAAGCCAGGCGAAAGCCGCGCCTTCGACATCCATCGGATGAATACCGACGTCTTCTGATGAAACCACGCAAACGGGTAACGCTTTTTGAAGAAGACGCATAAGTTCGCCATTTAAAGCGCCGCCTCCGCAAACGAAAAGGCGGCGAGCGTCCGTTTTGGCGTCGCAAAAAGCCTTACAAACGGCTTGCGCCGTCAAAGCCGTAACCGTCGCGGCAAGGTCTTCAGGTGAAAGATCTTTAAAGTCTTTGGTTTTTTCTTGAAGCCAGGCTTCGTTGAAATATTCCCGACCCGTCGATTTAGGAGGCGGGGCGGCAAAGTACGGATCTCGCAGCATCTTGTCCAAGAGTTCGCTCGAAACTTTGCCCGAGGCGGCCAGATGTCCGTCGCGATCAAAAGGCATTCCTAAGGTTTTTCGCGCGACGTAATCGATTAAGGTATTGCCCGGCCCGCAATCAAAGCCCGAAACCGAATCGTGACCGATAAAACTTAAATTGGCGATGCCCCCGATATTTAAAACGGCGCAAGGCATAAAAGGCGCGAAGATTTCGGCGTGAAACGCGGGAACGAGAGGCGCCCCTTGGCCGCCCGTCGCGATATCGGCGCTTCTGAAATCGGTTACGACGGGAACGCCCGCGCAAAGGGCGAGTTTCGCGCCGTTTAAAAGTTGAACGGAGAAAGCCTCTTGCGGGGCGTGACGCACGGTTTGGCCGTGCGCGCCGAGCGCGGTAACGGATGAGGGCGTTAAGTTTGCGTCTTTAAGCGCCAAGTAAAACGCTTCGGCATAAAGCTCGGCCAAGGTGTTCGAGGCAAGGGCCGCGCGACGCAATTCGTCCGGACCCGAAACGAGCAAAGCTTCGAGGTCGCGCTTAAAAGCGGGTGAAAAAGGAACGCTTGCGCGATTTAACGTTTTAATCTGACGAGAGGTGATTTCGACAATGACGCAATCGATGCCGTCCAAACTCGTGCCGCTCATCGCACCGGCAAACAGTCGGGGCGAGTCCTCAAGAACCTTTGTCCGCATCGGTCGGAATGACGACTTGGGGAGCGCCTGACGAATCGGGCAATTCCGAAGTCAGAAGCGGTTGAGCGGTTTGTAAGCGATTGAGCATCGCTAGACGCGCGGTCAATAGCCGCGCTTCGGATAAGAGTCGGGCGTGTTCGTTCGAAGACAGTTTGTCTTTTTCCGGGTAGTCCACTTTAAGCGGATTGATTTGGCGACCGCCGAAACGCAATTCGTAATGTAAGTGCGGACCCGTCGCGAGACCCGTGGATCCGACGTAACCGATGATTTGGCCTTTTTTGACGCGAGAACCCTCAACGACACCCGGGACGATTCTCGACATATGACCGTAGACGCTCGAACGGTTTTCGTCGTGGCGAATGATGAGGTAGTTGCCGTACCCTTTTTCGTTATAGGCGCGACGACTCACGATGCCGTCC
Organism: Sutterella sp.; assembly: GCA_003543795.1. GTDB lineage: Bacteria > Pseudomonadota > Gammaproteobacteria > Burkholderiales > Burkholderiaceae_F > Aphodousia. The sequence continues at coordinate 5,790 of DNBE01000055.1, read as the reverse complement.
GAAGCGGCATAAATCTCGTTACCTTTTTGAGCGCCGAAGTCGGTTCCCAAGTGCGGACGCAACACGCCGGTAATCGGGTGACGGCGAAGGGTCATGAAGGGCGAGGTGACGTGACCGCCTTGGACGGGCATACGAATGAAAGTCTGACGATTGGTTTTGCCGTCCAAGGAGTAAAAATTCCCGGAGCGCGAGCCGTCTGCCGCCCAGAAGGACTCGATATCGCGCCCTTTGTGGTTAATCGCCATCGCGAGAATCTTGCCCGTACGAACGAATTCGCCGCCTAAAAAGAGTTCTTCGTAAATGACGCGATACGAGTCACCTGCCTCAAGGACGTTACCTTGAGAGAAGAATTTCTCGAAAACAAGCGGCATTTGCGCGATGACGGCTTCGGGAACGCCTTGCTCTTGGGCGGCTTCGGCTAGCGTCGTCTTCACGGTACCCGCGCTCATATTTTGTTCGACATCGAACGCGAAAGCCGATTCGGTTGCCGAAAACGTGCCTTTTGTTGTCAAAGCGATGCGAGTCAGAAGATTTTTCCTCGGATCTTTGGGGTCTTCGGCAAAGATGTTAAGCGCTTGTAGCTTATGGTCAGACGACACCTTCGCTTGTAAGTGCAGGCTCTTCGGGGAAGAAAAGAGCATCTGGCCCACGGGTTGCTGGCGGATAAATGTTGCCGCCGCTTCGTCTTCGATACCGAGTCTTGCGAAAACCTTCGCGAGCGTATCGCCGTTCATGACGGGCGTCGTACTGACGAACGCCGCGCGTAACGGCGCGAATTCTGACATCCGTTCTTCGAGAATCGGAATCGAAAGGGGTGTCTCGATTAAAGTTTGCGAATTCCGTAGATTTTTTTCGTAATCGGAGGGCCCCGAGGTAAGGGTCGCAATCGCGCCCGTAAGCGGTAAGACGCTAAAGGCAAGCGTTAACGCGACGCGTCTTGAAGGAGACGCGAAAAACCGCCCTGCCGTTTTCGCGCAAAAAACGCCCGCGACGGTCATCGTCTGACCGAGTAAGCGTACATTTTTCGCTAATAGATTCGTTGCGGGCACGGTTTTACTTTAAAATACGGAACAATTTTTTATTTAAACACAAGATTTTACCTTTTTTAAAAGGGTTTATTGATTTCGATTCGCAAAATATTGCAAAGTTTTACGAATCCCATTTTTGAAGGCCGATTATGTCCGATTCCGTGCAACAAACTTATCCCGTCACCGACCTTGTGAAGGAGTCGCTCGCGACGATAAAACGCGGGTGCGATACGCTTTTAATCGAAGAAGAATTGCAAGCAAAACTCGCGAAGTCTTACGCGACGGGCGTGCCGCTTCGCGTTAAATTAGGACTCGACCCGACGGCGCCCGATATTCATATCGGACACACCGTCGTGCTCAATAAATTGCGTCAGATGCAAGATATGGGCCATACGGTCATCTTTTTAATCGGGGACTTCACCGCGACGATCGGCGACCCGTCGGGGCGTAACGCGACGCGTCCGCCCTTGACGCCCGAACAAGTGAAGGTCAACGCCGAAACCTACCTCGAGCAGGCCGCGCTCGTTTTAGATCGCGAAAAAACCGAAATCCGTTACAACTCCGAATGGTCGGCCAAGATGACGGGTGTGGACATGATTCGCTTATGCTCACGCTATACGCTTGCGCGCCTTCTCGAGCGCGACGACTTCGCGAAGCGCTACGCGCAAAACGCCCCGATTGCCATTCACGAATTGATTTACCCCTTGATGCAGGGCTATGACTCCGTCGCCCTTAACGCCGACCTTGAACTCGGCGGCTCCGACCAACGGTTTAACCTTTTGGTCGGGCGCGAATTGCAAAAGCAATTCGGACAAGACCCCCAATGCATCCTGACGATGCCGCTTTTGGTAGGGCTCGACGGCGTAATCAAGATGAGTAAGTCCAAGCATAACTACATCGGCATTACCGACGCGCCGAACGACATGTTCGGGAAGGTGATGAGCATCTCCGATACGTTAATGTGGGATTGGTACGACCTTTTAAGCTTAAAACGTAACGATGAAATCGCGGCCTTAAAGCAAGCTTGCGCCGAAGGGAAAAACCCGAGAGACGCCAAAGTTATGCTCGCGCTAGAAATCGTTTCTCGCTTCCACGGCGCCGCGGCCGCGGCCGCGGCCGAGACGGAATTTAACGAACGTTTCCGCGCGGGTGCCGTTCCCGCCGACATCGCTTCCGTTACGGTTCAAGCCGAAGGTGACGATATCGGTTTAGGACGCATGCTTAAAGAAGCGGGTCTCACCGCTTCGGTCGGCGAAGCCAATCGCCAAATCGAGCAAAAAGCCGTTCGAATCGACGGCGAACGCGTGACCGACCGCGCGACTCGTATCATTCCCGGGACCTATACCGTTCAAGTCGGAAAACTTCGCTGGGCGCGTGTCACGGTCGTCAAAGGTCTATGATCGCGCTTATTCAGCGCGTCAAACGCGCTTTTGTCGAAGTTGAGGGCGAACGGATTGCCGAAACGGGGCTCGGCGCCCTCATCTTCGTTTGCGCGCAAAAAGGCGATACCCTTGACGAAGCCAAGCGCTTAGCGAATCGCTGCGCGGCATATCGCGTCTTTGCGGACGATGCCGGACGCATGAATAAAAGCCTTTTAGATAAGGGGTACGAAGCGTTGGTCGTAAGCCAATTTACGCTTGCGGCCGATACTTCTCACGGCCTTCGCCCGGGATTTGAGCCCGCGGCCGCGCCCGAGCTCGCGCTTAGTTGCTACGAAACTTTTATCGAAGCTTTGCGCGAGACCGGGTGCCCTGTTTCTTGCGGACGGTTCGGTGCCGATATGGCCGTTTCGCTCATCAATGACGGTCCCGCGACATTTTGGTTAGAAATTCGACCGAAAACCACAAATTAAGCGACTTTTTCGCGTGAATTTCTACTTCTTGTGGTATAAAATGAACTGACCGCTCCACAATTTTTGTGGGCGTATTTATTCTTTTTTGCGATAAACCACTTGACCGATCATCACCATGTTCTGTCCATTTTGTAAATCCGACTCCACGCAAGTCGTCGATTCGCGTACCAGTGAGGACGGTACGACGATTCGCCGCAGGAGACGTTGTCAAGCTTGCGGAAAACGTTTTACCACTTACGAACGCGTCGAATTGTCGATGCCTTCTGTCATTAAACGCGGCGGCGCGCGCTGCGAGTATGACCAAAATAAATTACGCGCTTCTATGATGCTCGCCCTTCGTAAACGCCCGGTCTCTCGGGAACGGGTCGACGAGTCCATTAACCGCATCGAGCAAAAAATGCTCGCGCTCGGCGAACGCGAAGTCAGAAGCGAAAAAATCGGCGAATTCGTCATGGGCGAATTGCGTCAACTCGATAAAGTAGCCTACGTGCGCTTTGCGAGCGTTTATCGTAATTTCCAGGACGTTCAAAAATTCGCCGAGGCGGTGCGCGAAGCGTAAATGCCACCGCAAGACTCGTCTTTAGATCAATTTTTTATGCGCGAGGCCCTTTCCCTCGCGCAAACCTCGCTCGGGATTTCTTCACCGAACCCGAGCGTAGGGTGCGTTATCGTCCGTGACGGTCGCGTCATCGGACGTGGCGCGACGCGCCCCGCGGGACAAAACCACGCGGAAATCGAGGCAATCGAGGATGCTCTCGCGCACGGCGAGTCAGTCGCGGGTTCAACGGTTTATGTGACGCTCGAACCGTGTTCGCACTTCGGAAGAACGCCCCCTTGCGCCAAGCGCTTAGTGGACGAGCGCGTTTCGCGCGTCGTCGCTGCAACGGTCGATCCTAACCCCGCGGTCGCGGGGCGAGGTTTCGCGATACTGAAAAGCGCGGGCATCGCGGTCGATGTCGGTCTTTTTGAAAAAGAAGCGCGGTTTCTTAATCGGGATTTCTTTTTTAAGATGAAAACGGGAAAGCCCTGGGTGCGGCTAAAAACCGCGATCAGTCTTGACGCGAAAACGGCGCTCAAAAACGGCGAAAGTCAATGGATTACGGGAGAGGCTGCGCGACGTGACGCGAGACGTTTTAGAGCGATTTCGGGCGCCGTCATCACGGGCAGCGGAACGGTTACCTCCGACAATCCGAGAATGACTGCAAGACTCGAATGCGAAGGCGCGCCCGAACCATGGCGTGTCGTCCTCGATACGAAGATGGCGTTAGATCCTACCGCGCGAATTTTTGAGGGCGGCCGAGCGCTTTGGTGCGTGGGTGAAGTCAATCCCGAAAAGCGCGACGCGGCTAACAAAAATGGTATCGAACTTTATGTCGCGGCTAAAAAAGGGGAGCACTTAGATTTAGAGGACGTCCTTACCCGCGTCGCGGCGCTTGACGTAAACGGCATTATGATTGAGGCGGGCGCGACTTTATCGGGCGCGTTTCTCGCGGCAAATCTCGTAAACGAAATTCTCGCTTACGTCGCCCCCGTTGTTATCGGTCCCGGGCGCGATGCGTTTACGATACCGGCATTGGCGCGACTTTCTGAAGCCAAACGATTTCAATTAGCTGATTGCACGCGTCTAGCCGAAGACCTTCGGCTGACACTTATCGCAAAGGAAAATTAACTTATGTTTACGGGCATTATCGAGGCTGTGGGTAAAATCCGCGAGCCTAAAGTAAACGGCGCGGGACTTCGCGTCAGTATCGCGACCCCCGAAGGTTTTTTAGCCGATACCGAAATCGGGGACTCCATCGCGGTCAACGGCGCTTGTATGACGGTCGTTGAAATCTCGGGTAACGAATTCACGATCGAGGTTTCGGCCGAAAGCCTAGAAAAAACCACGGGATTTGAAACGTTCGGGGAAGCGAATTTAGAAAAAGCGCTTCGCGTGGGCGACACGATCGACGGCCATATCGTGAGCGGCCACGTGGACGCCGTCGGGAATGTTCTCGAGGCCGAAAAAGTTGACGAATGCGTGAAGCTTTCGATTTTGGTGCCCAAAATCTTGAGTCCCTTAGTGGCCTATAAAGGGTCGGTCGCGATTAACGGCGTGTCTTTAACGATTAACGCCGTCGAAGATACTCCAGCGGGTTCCAAAATCACAATCAATCTCATTCCCCATACGCTTAAAATGACGACGCTATCGCGCCTCAAACCCGGCCATTTCGTGAACGTTGAAGCCGATATGCTCGCGCGCTATGTCGAGCGCGTCACCCAGGCCCGAGACGATAAAGACGGTCTTTTTTAAAGCGGAGAATCATCATGCTCGAAGGCTCGAAGTTATTTACCCGATTTCAAATCGGCAAGATGTGCGTCAAAAACCGTATCGCGATTCCGCCGATGGATCAATACCAGGCAACGGTCGAAGGACTTCCCACCGCATGGCATAAAGTTCACTACGGCGCGCTAGCCGCGGGCGGCGCGGGTCTTATTTGTATCGAAACGACGGCGGTCGACCCCGAAGGGCGTATTTCGGTGGGAGATTTGGGCCTATGGGACGAGGAGCATGAAAACGCCTTTAGAGAAATCGTCGATACGATGCACGCGATTGACGAAACGGTTCGCGTTATCGTGCAATTAACGCACGCGGGGCGCTTGGCGAGCGAAAAACGCTTTATGTCTGGTGAAGTCGCGGACAAAGCCCACGACGGTTGGGAAATTTTCGCGCCGAGCCCCGTTGCTTTCGGAACTCGCCCCGTTCCGACCGAACTCGATCGCGCCCACATTAAGCAAATCGTCGCCGATTTCGCGAACGCCGCGATTCGAGCCGTTCGCGCGGGCGTGCACGGCGTTGAGCTTCACGGCGCTCACGGCTACCTCATTCATCAGTTCTTGTCGCCGATCTCAAATCACCGCACCGACGAG